>CAISHH010000086.1 GCA_903885085.1 uncultured Campylobacterales bacterium | reverse complement strand
TCTCTCAACACAAGGATATAGGATAATTGTAGTACAATTCTAGCTACACTTAATTTTATCCTATATTATGTGTCTGTCTTCACTCACCTACAGAAATATAAAATATATATACTCTCAATCACCAAATACAAGGAACTCCCATCCAACCAATGCTCTAGCTTCAATGCAAATATTTCCAGTTATCCCTGCGGGAACACCAGGAAGTAATCAATGGTGGCCAACTGATTTGGGTGTTCCTTTTAGTAGCGGATCTCAAAATAACATCCGTTACGCAGTTTTTCCTCATAGACTTGCTGTTGAATTAAATGGTCAAGTCACTGTTTATGATACGCTTGATAATAACATTGGCGGAGTTTCTCAGCAACAAGGCGGAAATGATTCACTTACTTTTAGCAGTCAGTACGGAACTATCGCAGTTTCTACACTTCCTATTGTTTCAGGTGCTAACACTGTTGCGCCGCAAAGCAATTTTATTCAACCGACAAACAACAACTTTTTAAATCCAGAGCCTTTTGTCACAAATGTAACTACTCAACCGATCAAACCAGAGATAAATGAGCAGCCAAATCAGTCTTCTAGTACAATTATCGAACTAATCGAAAAAGTTGCAAAGCTACACGATGCTGGTGTACTAAATGATAATGAATTCAACTCTAAAAAAGCTGAGTTATTAAGTCGTCTTTAAATAATTTTATACAAATATCTAAAGCCAAAAACGATATAATTCCTTACTTAATTCGTTGGCGGTAACATTGTTATTTAATTCTTATGCTTTTATTTTTCTCTTTTTGCCTCTTATGCTTGTGGGTTACTTTTGGCTCTTACATAACAGGCTCGTTCTAGGCTCAAAAGTCTGGCTTGTTGGTGGCAGTCTTGTATTTTATGGCTACTGGAATATTATCTACATCCCTCTTCTTCTTACAAGCATCTTTATAAACTTTTCCGTGGGTTCGGCAATGTCAGATGCACCGCGAGGAAAAAGAAGAGCAAAGCTGCTCAAAACATTCTCTTCCAAACAGCTTCTCTTGTTTGGTCTATTTTTCAATATCGCTCTTTTGGCCTATTTTAAATATACAGATTTTTTTCTTGTAAATTTTAACGGTATTTTTGGTACACATGTTCCTTTATCGCATATTATTTTACCGCTTGGTATCAGTTTTTTTACCTTTACCCAGATAGCTTTTTTAGTGGATGCCTATAAACATGAAGTCAAAGAGTACGACCTTTTGCGCTATATGCTCTTTGTAACTTACTTTCCGCACTTACTTGCAGGTCCAATTTTACATCATAAAGAGATGATGCCTCAGTTTTCAAGCAAATGGAATTATGCTCTAAGATGGCGTAATATTGGAGCTGGACTCTTTTTATTTTCAATCGGTTTATTTAAAAAAGTGATTATCGCTGATTTTTTTGCTGACTATGCGAACTATTTTTATGCCGACACTATCAATTTAGATATGCTTCAAGCTTGGGCTGCGTCACTGACTTATACCCTGCAACTCTATTTTGATTTTAGTGGTTATACAGATATGGCGATCGGGGTGAGTTTGCTTTTTAATATCAAACTTCCTGTCAACTTTAACTCTCCGTATAAAGCCACAAGCATTCAGGATTTTTGGAGAAGATGGCATATGACGCTTTCTCGTTTCTTACGTGACTATATCTACATTCCTCTCGGCGGCAGCAGAAAAGGAAGTTTCAGAACCTATGTCAATCTTATGGCTACTTTTGTCATCGGTGGAATCTGGCATGGAGCTGGCTGGACTTATGTGTTTTGGGGATTTTTACACGGTGTTGCTTTAGTTATCAACCATGCATGGAAATCATTCGGCTTTAAACTTCCAACAGTATTTGCTTGGTTTATCACCTTTAACTTTGTCAACCTTGCTTGGGTATTTTTTAGATCGCCCACTTGGGAGGATGCAACCAATGTTGTCATAGCAATGTTTGATATTTCAGAATTTAATTTAGATGATATTTACGACAGCAGTGTGTATTGGCAGGTCATACTCGGAGTCATTATGACACTTGTATTTAAAAACTCAAATCAATGGGCGAAGATGCAAAAAGCAACGTTGAAATATCAACTCTTCACTGCTTTGCTCTTAATAATTGGAATTCTCTACCTTTCAAAGGTAAGTGAATTTATCTATTTTCAATTTTAGGGTTTTGACATGTGGGAAAAAAACAGTTTTAAAATTTTAGCTATTGTATTCATTGTCGAACTTATGATTATGAGTGCCAATTGGTTTGTAGACCCCTTTATGAAATTTAGAGTAAATCCTGATCTCAAATATTTTTATACTTACGCTGATGAAAGATATATAGATTCGGGGATTGCAGAGCATATGTATTACGATACGGCAGTTGTCGGAACATCTATGATAGAAAATTTCAATATTAATGATGTTGATGAAGTAATGAATGTCAAATCTGTCAAACTGCCATTTTCAGGCGGAAGCGGACATGAATTTTCTATTTTGTTAAATCACCTCCTTTCTCAGAAAAAAGCCAATACGATCATTTACGGCTTGGATTATTTTGCTTATAAAAATCAATTGCGTGATGATGGTTTTAAAATGAGTGAACCCCCTTTTCCAACAGAGATGTATCATAACGATCTACTCTCAAATCTAAAGTATCTTATCTCTTACAAAACTCTGCAACAAAGCTATTTTGTTTTGGAAAACACCTATTATAAGAGAGTTTCAAAAGCCTATGAAAACGCTTTTTGCTGGTACCAAGAGTGTAAATTTAACGCAGAGGCTGTGCAAAACTTTTGGAGAGACAGAAATGAAACGGATAGAAAAAATAAATATAATAAAAAAGATTTCAATTTTGCAGCTTTAAAAAAGAATTTTGATACAGAATTTCTTTCCATTATCAATGCAAACCAAGATATTCGCTTTATTATTTTTCTCCCACCCTATTCCTATCTTAGTTGGAAACATGCGGATGAAACAGGATCTTTGGATAATATTATCAAATTTCAAGAGTATGTGCTCAAAACATTAGTATTATGTAAAAACGTCAGAGTATATGATTTTCAGCAAGAGCCATTTATCTATGATTTTACAAATTATAAAGATCTTTATCATTATTCAGAAAAGATCAATCATCTCATCTTAGAAAGAATACAAGCCAACAAAAATCTAGTCACCAGCCAAAATATAGATAGACATCTAAAAAGACTTCACAAAGAGGGACTCAAATGGAAGACCATTCAAGCACCAAAAGAGTTTGATGTGATAGAAGAGGAAGATGAAGAAGATTAAACCTCTTAGATCTTTTTAAGATAAACCACACTCAGTGGAGGCAGGCTTACATGTAAGCTGTTTTTTCTTCCGTGACACTCTTTGGCTTGTGTCTTAAGTGGAGTCGCATTTGTCTGGCCGTATCCGCCGTATAATGAGTCATTTGAATTAAAAATTTCTACATATTCTCCGCGTGTCGGCACACCTATCGGATAACCGATATGCTCTTTGTCTGAGAAATTACAGATGATGATAAGAGGCTTTTCATTTCTCGCACCTTTTCTTATAAATGAAATCACATTTGCCTGATAATCATTTTCATCTATCCAAGAAAATCCCTCTTTTTCTACGTCATTTCTGTGCAAAGAAGGTTCTGTTTTATAAATATAATTGAGTTCTTTGACAACATTTTGTACACCCTCATGTCCATCATACGCAAGCAGATGCCAGTCTAGACTTTGCTCAAAATTCCATTCAGAAAACTGTGCGAACTCTCCGCCCATAAAGAGCAGTTTTTTCCCTGGGTGCGCATACATCAAAGAAAAAAGTGCACGCAAGTTCGCAAATTTCTTCTCATTATCTCCCGGCATCTTGTTAATGAGTGAGCCCTTCATATGCACCACTTCATCGTGACTGAGCGGTAATAAGTAGTTTTCGTTGTACATGTAAACAAAACTAAAAGTAAGATGTTGATGATGATGCTGGCGGAAAAGTGGATCAAACTTCATATATTTTAAAATGTCATGCATCCAACCCATATTCCATTTATATCCAAATCCCAGTCCACCCTCCACCACTGGGCGACTAACCATTGAGTAGTTTGTGGATTCCTCTGCAAACATCATGATGTCGTTGTATTCTTCATACACCGTGGAGTTTAACTGTTTTAAAAACTGTACAGCGCCGCGGTTGACGTTGCTTCCATCTTCGTTAGGAATCCATTCTCCCTCTTCTCTTGCATAATCAAGATAAAGCATCGAAGCTACCGCGTCGACTCTTATGCCATCGAGATGATAGTATTCGAGCCAAAAAAGTGCCGAGCTTACCAAAAATGCGCGAACTTCATTTCTATCATAATTAAAAATCGCACTGCCCCACTCTGGATGAAATCCTTTTCGCGGATCTTTATGCTCATACAGACATGAGCCGTCAAAATTTGAAAGTCCATGACCGTCTGTCACAAAGTGTGAAGGTACCCAATCAAGGATAACGCCGATGCCGTTGTTATGCAAAATATCCACAAAACTCATAAACTCACTCGGCGTTCCATAACGCGAGGTCGGGGCAAAATAGCCAGTCGTTTGATATCCCCAAGACCCCTCAAAAGGATACTCGGTGATCGGCATGATCTCCACATGCGTAAAACCCATCTCTTTGATATATTCGGCTAATTCATTTGCGAGCTCTGTGTAAGTTAAAAAGCGATTTTCCTCTTCAACTTTTCTTCGCCATGAACCAAGATGCACTTCATAAATCGAGACTGGAGCTTTATGAGAGTTATGTTTATGACGTGTTTTCATCCACTCATCATCACCCCAGATATAGCCATCAAGCTTACAAACTCTTGATGCTGAACTTGGTGCAACTTCTGCAAAAAAAGCGTATGGATCAGCCTTATCAGAGCTTACATGTAGGGCATTTGAGTTGATATGATATTTATAACTCATCCCCTCATCCACGCTCTCGATAAAGCCTTCCCAGATTCCAGAACCATCATTACGGAGTTGAAGCGGATGAGAGATCGTACTATAATCATTAAAATCAGCTCTTACATGTAAAGCGTTTGCATTGGGTGCCCACACTGCAAAATAAACTCCATCTTTACCATCTCTTTGCATAAAATGCGAGCCGAGATGGTTGTAAAGTTTCGCGTGTGTTCCCTCTTTAAAAAGATAGATGTCAAATTCGGTGAAAAGCGTCACATCATAAAAGATTTGATTTTTCATACTGAAGGCTTTTCGGCTTCAAAACCTAAGATATAGTTATAAACAGCTTCATAACTTTTTGCCGAATCATCCCAACCAAAGTGCTGTTTCATCGCTCTTTCTTGCATATCTAGAAAACTTTTTTTATCATTTTTATAGATATTTACTGCCCATAAAACTGTGTAATACAAAGCTTCCTGAGTGGCATCAAAAAACTTAAATCCATTTCCATGCTCATGGTCTTCATCAAAGTTTTGGATGGTGTCATCGAGTCCGCCCGTTGCTCGAACTATCGGCAATGTTCCATAACGAAGACTGTAGATCTGGTTGAGTCCGCAAGGTTCAAAAAGTGAGGGCATCAAAAACATATCGCTTGCGGCTTCAATACTATGTGCAAGCGCGTCAGAGTACCCTACATGTAAACCAAAATTACTTCGATGCGTTGCAACATCACTAAAAAATTCCTCAGCCCATTTCTCGCCAGCTCCGAGCATCACGATTTGGATATCCATATCAAGCAGACCATGAATGATCCCAGCGATAAGACTTATTCCTTTTTGTTCTGCAAAACGTCCCACAAAACCAATGAGCGGCACATCATCACGTACTTCAAGATTAAAATGACGCTGTATATCATGCTTACATGTAAGCTTTCCATCCATATCACCCACATCAAATTTTTGGGCTATCAGATTGTCCACTGATGGATTCCATTCATCATAGTCCACGCCATTTAAAATCCCAAAAAGCTTTTCACTGTGTGCTCGGATGTGACCTTCAAGTCCAAAACCAAACTCTCTTGTTTGGATCTCATCGGCATATTTTTTTGAAACGGTCGTAATCGCATCAGCGTGCATGATTCCACCTTTTAAAAGGTTGACACCATTGAAACTCTCAAATTCACGTGCATTAAAATGTTCCCAACCCACTTCCATGAGATCCATCAAATTTTTATGGAAATGTCCTTGGTGTTGTAAGTTATGGATCGTGAGTACTGATTTTGCATTGGCAAAGTCATGAACAAATCTCGTCTTTGCCAAAAGGGGCACAATCGCTGTATGCCAGTCATTTGCATGGATAATATCAGGCGTAAAGGAGAGCATCTTACATAGCTGTAAAGCCGCTTTTGAAAAGAAAACAAAACGGTTGCCATTATCTTCATAAGAGCCGTCATGATCTTCATACAAGCCCCCTCTTCCAAAGTAACGCTCATGATCTATAAAATAGATTGGAACATTATTCCCTGACAAAGTTGATGTATAAACTCCAGCCCAAAGCTCTCCCATCGCTCCCATCGGCACACCTAGTGGAGATTCAAGTTTTGTGAGTTTTGATGGATCGATCTTATAATATCTTGGCATCACGACAATGATATTATGCCCAAGAGCTTTAAGTGCTTTTGGAAGTGCGCCAGCCACATCTGCTAGTCCGCCTGTTTTTGCAAATGGCACAACTTCTGAAGCCACAAATAAGATATTTAATTTTCTTGTTCCCATATTTTATCCTTTTATAAAAGTAAAGCCGCGTGGACTGATACAAGGCTCTCATAGATTTTGAGATATGCCAATGCACTTTGTTCAAATGAGAAATCGCATTGCATATTAAAACTCACCATGGACTCAAACTGCCTCTTCTCTTTTTTAAGGTTCAAAGCTCTCTTGAGTGCGAGTAAAAGTGCCTGCTTACTCTGCTTTTTAAAGAGTATCCCTTGTCCGCATTTGGATCTATTTTCGTGAACACTGTCTTTTAATCCTCCCGTTGCATGTACGATGGGAATCGTTCCATAACGCATCGCAATCATTTGGTTTAGACCGCAAGGTTCAAAGCGTGATGGCATCAGCAAAAAATCTGCCGCGGCATAAAGCTGATGTGATAATACCTCATCATAACCATTAAAAAACTCAAAGTTCTCATGTTTTAAGGAAAGAGTTTGCAACTGCTCTGCAAATCTGGCCTTACCCTCGCCAATGATAAAAAGATTAAGCTTATTTTGTAGTAATGTTTCCATCGATTCCAGGACAAGATCAATCCCTTTTTGTTCAACCAGCCGAGTGATCATGACAAATAAAGGACGTCTAGGATCTTTGAGTTTTGAAGTTTTGTGCAAAGCAACTTTGTTTTGATATTTTCTCTCTATATTTTCATAAGACACGAAAAGTGCTTTATCGCTGCGAGGATCAAAAACCACTTCATTGATACCGTTTAAAATACCGCTGAGTTTTGCTTTGTGATGTGTTAAAAACCCTTCAAGCCCGCATCCAAACTCCGATGTGAGTATCTCTTTTGCATAGCTTGGACTCACTGTTGTCACTGCGTCACTGTACGCGATGCCCGCTTTTAAAAAGTTCACCTTGCCATAAAACTCTAAGCCATCCATCGTAAAATATTTTTCATCTATCCCAATTTTTTTTAGCGTCTCTCTCTCAAAGACACCTTGATACGCAAGATTATGAATAGTTAAAATTGTTTTGAGAACTAGTTTTTGCTCTTTGGCAAAAAGCGCACATAAAGAGGTATGCCAATCATTAAGATGTAAAACCTCTACATGTAAGCGCTCAGCAAGAGCGACAATTCCTTTGCAAAAGATTGCAAAACGAAGATCATTATCTGCGTAATCTCCATCTTTGTCACAGTAAAGAGTTTTAGTTTCACTTAAAAGTGGTGCTTCAAGAAAAAAGAGGTTTAGAGTATTTTGAAGTTTTGTATAGAGATTGATTTTGTATTTTTCATCCCCTAGACTTACTTCAAAACTCTGGGATAATTCAAGATCTTTTTTACTCATAAAGCCATACAAAGGGATCACGCTGTAGAGTTCAGTATAAGAACTCAATGCCCTTGGAAGCGCATCCGCTACATCCGCAAGTCCGCCGCTTTTTGCATATGGAAATATCTCACTTGAGGCAAAAAGAACTTTCATCTTCTACTCTCCGCCGAGCATTTTTGCAGATTCTTCCGGCACGACGCTGTTTATCGCCATACCAGTAGAGATCTCAAAACCGCCAAGATTATAGATACGTGGAGTAATACGCAAAATAAAACGGTAATTTTTATCCAAATGGTTCATATACATTTCATTTTCAAAATTTGTATTGAGTGGTGCCATCTTCAAAGAGAGGTTATAAGCAAAGACTCCAAGCTGTTTATGTAAGCTTTCAAACACCCTTTTGATCAAAACTGAGAGATCTGATACATCTTTTCTACTGCATTTACATAAAGAGGCAATATTTGTAAGAGGCGCTATCATCACTTCAAAAGGATAAGCACTCGCAAAGGGACAAAATGCAACAAAATTGCCATGGCGTACAACAATCCTTTTTTTGGATGCAAGTTCATTAAAGAGTACATCTTCAACTAAGCCGCGTCCGTGACTCCGATAGTATCGCATATTTTCCTCTAAAAATGCCATCTCCTCTTTTGGCATAATAGGCAAAGCCAAAAGTTGAGTGTGTGGATGTTCTTGTGTCGCACCTGCGTTAATACCGACATTTTTAAAGATACTCAGATAAATTAATCGCGTATCATTTTTCAAATCCTCAATACGGATAATCATAGTTCGAAGCCAATCTTCTATAGCAGAGGTATCTAGCTGGTAAAAATCACATTCATGACAGGGAGAATCGATGAGAATCTCATGCGCACCGACTCCAGGAATCGACTCAAATATTCCATCTCTTTTAGAGATATCGGAGAGTTCTACCTGCACCGCTTTGTAAAGATTTGGAACAACTCTTGTCCTCCAAGAAGGTTCATTTGCCTCATTATCACGTAGGGCAAAGATCTCAGGCGGAGTGAGATCTTCATTACCATCACAAAAAGGGCAAATCAGAGATACACTGTTTTTTTTCTCATTACGACAATTTAGATTTGGCCGAAATAATCTCTCCGGCGCTATTACAACATATTTATTGTGGATTCTATCCAGTCGTATCTCAGACATTTTCCAGCTCCAATTCCACACTCCATGTAAGATTTTTGACAAATGGCAACGTTAAAACAAAGGAGATTTCTTGCGCCATTTTATTGAAACCGCTTTCACTTTGTGAAACCGTATTTAAGATATATCCAATAATTGTACACTTTTGACTCATCTTGATTTTGAGAACCTTATTTGTAAAATCATCTATAATGACAAGCTCTTTACAGTCATACTCACTGAGTCCCTCTTCAATGGTCTTACCATTAAAAGTCACTTTATGAGGATGCGCAAAATGAAAATTAAACTCTTGTGCAAAATAGAGACTTCCTTCGTAAGCAGTTTTACAATCGAGCTTCAAGACAACGGAGTTTGTATCAAAAGCATACTCTTTTTTCATCATCGTTTTGTAAGTTTCATCCAAGTAAATAGCGCCCTCACGACTAAAAACAGTTTTATTTTTTGCAAGGATAAATGGCTGATTTGCAAAATCTGCAACATCTTTAAATTCTAATTTTCTATAATTATCAAATGTCAAAGGATCGGTACAAATATGTTCGATAAAAGAGTTTTTTGGATGCCAATCATAGATAAGTTCCGCTTTGAGTTCTTCATCTTGTGCGACGCTGTCATGGTGAATCGTTGCTATCTCATCACTTCTTTGTTCATGCACAAGCACTGCATCTTTAGCTTGAAATATCTTTTCATGATAGGCTTCATAACGTCGCATAAGCGTGTTTTGCCAGTTAAAGAGTGTGTCAAAAGAACCAAACTCTACCATCTGTCCGCCAAATTTACTTGAAAAAATAGCACTGATATTGTGTGTGAGTACTTTTAACTCATCATGCCCATCTTTATCAATATCCAGCACTTCAAAACTAATCCCTTTTTTCGCTCTTGATTTTTCAAGTTCAAGAAGATATCTATAGGCATTATCTCGAAGGTTTGGAAGATATAAACCGCCAAAAACTCCATGCCAAAATACATCATTTGTCTGAAGCTTATACAAAGACTCCAAAGCGCTCTTTGAAAGTTTTTCTCGATCCTTGCTAAAGTAAAGCATACGTTTATGCAGATAGTTGCTTTCATGGTATTTAACAAAAAAGTTTTTCCAGATACCACCTTTTATAAAAGCCACACCGATATCGTTAAAATACTTTTCACCGACATCCTGTTTGAGCTTTTCAAGAGAGAGCGTTTGCTCGGCATGTAAACTCCATTCACCCATCTCTATATAAGAGGTGTTGCCAAGATATGCAATCCCTAAAGAACGATTTTTCTTCATATAGTGACTGTAATGTTCTGGAATGATCTGCTCATGTGATAAAACAGCTTCTATAAACTGCTCCAGCCATTTTTTTTCATATACCCACGCATGCGTTTTAGGCCATAAACCAAACTTTTCAGCATCATCAAAGATAATAGCCGCAGAATTCTCACGTTTTGAACGAGCCAAAATAGCCTCTATGGATCTTTGTACGCTGTAAAAAGGGAGAGCATAACGCAATGATTTTGCTATTGGAAAAAGAGAGAGCTCTTTGGCACTCTCTTCTGTCGTATAATATCCATCCATTGAAGAAGCATCATAACCGCTGCTTAAGAAATGATAATCATCCACAAGCACATAATCGATCTTACATGTAGAGAGATCAGGAACCAATGCGCTTTCCCAAACTCGCTCTGTCAACCATAATCCTCTTGGTTGTACGCCAAAATGTTTTTTCAAAAATTTATTCATCATCTCAATTTGTGCGACTCTATCGCAAGAGGGAATAGAGCTTAACACCGGTTCATAATATCCGGCACTGATCCATTCGATAGAACCATGTTTTGTCAAAACCTGCATATTTTCAAAGATATCTTGATGTTTAGTGCGTATCTCATCGAGTAACCAACCGCTTGAATGCACTGCAAATTTAAACTCAGGATATCTTACCATTGTCTCAAAGAAAGGTTTATAACATAGGTTTATGGCCTCTTCCACCGCATCTCCGAAATTGTCAACGGGCTGATGCATGTGGATACCAAAGAGAAGCGATACTTTTTTCATGTCCATCCTTATATAAACCAGTTTCTACTATAATCATTACTCAGATCGATTTTAAGCTCGCCAAATCCTGGTAATATCTGAATAATCTGACCATCTTTTTCAAGCTCAAACTTTATAGAGATCTCATCGATCGTAATTTTACTTCTGTCTATGCTCATTTCTAAAAGATCTTGGCACATAACATAAAGTTCTAATTCACCAATAAAATCTGTTTGTATCTCAAAATTTACTTTTTTTCTTAGTCCAAGAGGTTCTATAATAACCTCCATTGTGTAAGTACCGCAAAGCTCACTCATCCTCGCTTCAAAGGCAAAATAGAGTTTCAAATCATCTTGTCCATACAAAATTTTCTTTATCGGCCCACGCTCTTTGTCCATAGTGGAAAAAAGTTTACTCTCATCGACGATCCCACAACCAATCCACTCAAAGAAGGAATCATGTTTACCATTAATGATTGGAGAGATATCTGATTGGGGCTGTAACCAAAAATTTTGTGTGCTTTTATGCTCAATAATAGGGATAAAAAGATCTGATGGCGGAGCTATGTTGATCAGAGTATAGATATCTATGAGATGGAAGCGAAAAAGCTCATCGAACTCTGCTCCAAATTCACTATAGTGATCATCTCCATACCACCAAAACCAGTCTGAGGATTCAGCCAATAAAAAATGTTCCGTTATCTTCTCGCGAGTCTCTTTATCCAATGAGTTTTTATGATGTTCATAATCTCTTTTGGTCAAATAGATCAACTCCCAAGCTCTTGTTTTTTCACGATGTCCAACCCAAGTATTAAAATTTCCATGGATCCAGCTACCTGCCGCCAAATATGCCAATTCTCTTGCGGGTAGTTGCGATACTTGATCCATCGTTACGCTCTCACACCATGTAGATTCTTGGAGATTTTTATACAAGAGATCAAAGAAATCAAAGCCGTTATTAGTAAAAAACTCCCAAGCATTTTCACCATCCAAGATAACAAAAACAGTCGCATCAGGATCGGAGTGTTCTATCTTGTCAAGCTCATGCATAAAATTTGACACAGCCTGTGAGGCTTCCATTTTAGAATAAGTAAAACCTATCAAATCGCTGAGATAATGATTTCGAAAAACAATACGCATCCCTTTATACATGTAAGGAGTATAAAGATTTTCTCTCACTGAAGAGTTGAGTGAACGGAACAATATCTCTTCATCTGTAGCAATCCACTCAACACCGCACTCTTTTAAAAGTGCTACGCTTTTTGTGTCCACTGCGCCCTCTGCAGGCCAAAAACCAGTTGGCATGTAGCCAAACGTCTCAAAAAATAGATCTTTTGCTCTTGTTACATGTAAGCGTGCATCCTCTGAGAGATCCATAAAATCTTTTGGAATATCCGTACTTGGATTTGCACTTAATGCATTGTTCATATCCATTAAAAGCGGTAATATCGGATGAGTTAATGGCGTAGTCGAGAGTGTGATGAGACTATCATTATGAAGCTTAAGATAATAATCAAATATTCCTGCGATAAAAACGGAAAGCTCGTTTAACAGAGTGAGTTTTTCATCATTGGTATAATCTTTTTGTTTGGCGATGAGTTGCTGTACGATAGTATTATTTTCTTTGAGATATGCACCGCACCACGAAAGTACAAACAGCATCTCTAAGTCAATGAGCTCACTATTATTAAAATGCTCCTGAGTATGATGTTCTCTATATCTAGCAGAAGACTCAAACATTGTCTTTGCAGTTGCACTTTTACAGATCTTAATCACCCATTTTCTGTCTTCTTCAGCCAATGAAGAGGGATGAACAGACCACAAAGCCAAAAAGCGATCACTTGCTTGAGGCTGAATATAATATAGTTTTAACTGTTGGATCAGTGTTGGCGTGATATTAAAAGTAGCTTTGACACTGCTATGACGGGCCATCATCCATGGCATATCATAGTAATCTTTTATCGCATGTAAAAACACCCAAGGCATTTGCATGATTCCACTACCATCGCGGTAGTCCGGCTGATGCATATGCCATATAAAACTTAGTTTCAAATCAAGCTCCTATGGACCAAGCAGCAATCTTTTGCATATAACGCTCATAAAGTGCTTCTCCACAAACAGTATCGATAGCTTGGATATAGATATTGAGATGCTCTGAATATTGATCTGGAATCATTAAAATCCAATCAGTTTCATTTTCCCATATTTTCACACCATCCAAAGATGATGATTTTTTGCCCTTGGCATCTTCTAAGAATTTTCTCATCATTTTGCCCTTGAGCGCTTGAGTACAATCAACTTTAAGTGATTTATAGTAAAAATTATCTACACTTTTTGCCAGTTCTGAAAGCTTGACATCATGACAGCTCAGGAGTTGCATAACTTTCAAACTCGCATACATAGCATCACGTGTATAGCCAAACTCTGTAAAAGAAAAGTTGCCGTCTACTGTAGCGATCAGATCATATTTTTGCAATTCTGAAGCTTTAAGATTTACATATTTTCCACGCTCTATCTCAAGGTTTTCAAAGTATTTGATATCAGGTGCCCATGTCGGTAAAAAGACCCGTTTTTTCTTCTCTTTTGCATCGATATTTAAAAGACCCAAAACACTATAAAGGATTTTCACTTTATCGAGTATCACACCCTCTTCCGTCACTAAAGTCACTTTCTGTGCATTTGGATAGATAATCACACCCATATCGTAATCTAAACTTTTCACGATAGAAGAGATATTCGCATAAGATTTTTTCTCTAAAGCTGTGACATTTGCTAATTTTTTCTCATCATAATAACTGTTAAGGATGATATTTTCAATCCCAAGATCATTTAAAAGTTTAGGAAAAATCTCCGCGGTAGTTCCATGCATCAAATCTACAGCAACTTTAAAGTTTTTACATTTAATGATAGAATGGTTAATCTTAGCTTCCATAGTCTGTTTATAATTTACACACTCAATATGATGCAAAGTCTCGTGTATAGTACCGATTTGCGTATAATCAACGCGACGAAACTTTTCACTAAAAAATGATTTTTCTATAGACTTTGCAGAGTTTAAGTCGATTCGAATCGCTTCCTCATTAAAAAGTGTTATCTCAGAATTTAGCGTATCTTCGATACATCTCTTAAAGTGAGCGCCACCAACGAGTTTTGGATCATGCGCCAAAGCAAAACGAAGAACAGATGGAGGAACATTTTTAATATCTAAAACATCTATTCCAGCTGAGAGCATTCCTCCTAAAAATGCACGCTTGAGCATACGCGAGCTTTTATCATCATCACGTCCAACAATTATTTTAGAGCCTACGGGAAGTTGCGCGGCAAAAGCTTCTGCGAGTTTTGTTGCCATCTCACATGAAAGTTCCATATTGCTTTTTCCAGAAACGCTTCCATTTTCAAAAATAGAATTTTTATATTTTGTACCAAGGACAAGATTATGACTCACAATCGATGCTGCTTCAATATTTTTATTTGGCCAGATGATGACATCTTGCTCGATCATTGCGAGTTCACCGATCTCACAACCTTCTGCCAATATCATCCCTGCTTTAGCTTTGACATTTTTACCGATAATATTGTCATTACAGATAACGCAGTTATCAAGTTTAGCATTTTTTCCGACTGTAACTTTGTCCCATAAGACACTGTTTCTTATCTTAGAACCACTTGCAATAGTGACATTATCGCCGATAACCACATTGATAAGTTTTACATCTTTTGCTATTGTGACATTTTCTCCAAGCATAACGGTACCGACGATTTCAATAGAGTTATCAAGCTTATAGGTACTTTTGCTATAAAGAACGCCATCTGGATACGTTTGTTTTATCCCCGAGATCTGGAAATTTGCCTTGTTAGATAAAAGGTCTTCATACACTTCACGGTAACTCTCAGGGTTGCCGACATCGCGCCAATATCCACTGAGACTATATCCCATAAGTTGGATATTTTTTCCCATTAAGAAAGGAAAAAGATCTTTTGCAAAATCAAAATTCTCATTTTTTGGAATATATTTGAGTATTTCCGGTTCTATGATATAGATTCCTGTATTGATTGTGTCGCTAAACACCTCACCCCAACTTGGCTTTTCGAGAAACTTTTCGATCACATTGTTTTCATTAGCGATCACAACTCCAAACTGCAGAGGATTTTCAACAGAAGTTAGACCGATAGAGAGTTTTGCATTTTTACTTGTATGAAAATCAAATAGTTTTGAGAAATCAAAATCTGTTACAAGGTCACCACTGATAATAATGAAGTTTTCATCTCCAATATACTCCTCTGCAAGCTTCACAGCTCCCGCAGTTCCATAATCATCATCAGGAATAACATAAGTGATCTTGATACCAAAATCGCTTCCGTCTTTAAAATAATCTTGAATAATTTCAGGCTTAAAATATAAAAGCACGATAAACTCGCTAATGCCAAGATCTTTAAGCATCATCATCGTATGCTCCATCATCGGCTTATTCATAATAGGCAACATCGGTTTTGGTCTTGAATGTGTCAGAGGCTGGATCCTTGTTCCAAATCCGCCTGCCATAACTACTGCTTTCATATTTCTCCTTTTAATCTAAATAATTTACAGCATCTATAAAATGCTTTGGTAACTCATATTTGTTTTGTACTACATCGTCGATCTCTATAAAACTAAACTCACCCTTATTAAACACGACAACTTTGTTCGAATCATTATGTGAAAGAAGATAATCAACCGCTGCAATCGTAAAATCAAAAGCCATCATACGGTCATAAAAAGTAGGATTTCCACCTCTTTGGATGTGTCCTAAAATACTCACTCTTGTTTCAAGACCAAGTTTTTCCTCCATCCACTGGTGAATCTCGGTCGTTTTTTTCGCACCCTCGGAGATAATGGCTAAGGCATAGTTTCTGCCCTCTGCTATCTCTTTTACAAGCTTCGCTTCCATTTTTTCTTTATTAAACTCCAGCTCAGGGATGATACAAATCTCAGCACCACTCACCATAGCCGAAGCCACAGCGAGATATCCGCAGTCTCTACCCATCACCTCTATCAAGAAAGCACGGTTAAATGAGGATGCGGTATCTCTTATCTTATCTAGGGCATCTCTGATAACATTTAAACAGGTATCAACACCAAGACAATACTCTGTGCCATAAATATCATTATCGATAGTGGAGGGAATACCGACAAAATTAATATCAAACTCAGAGCTGAATCTTTGCATTGCCCGAAAGGAACCATCACCGCCCAAAACAATAATACCTTTAATGCTACTCTGTTTTATATTATTGTACGCTTTTTCTCTATACTCATATTCGAAAAATCTTTTTGAACGTGAAGAACGGATAATAGTCCCACCAAAATGCACAATTCCAGCAACATCTTTATGGGTAGCTTTTTTTATCTTTCCATCTATAAGTCCTTCGAGTCCATCATAAATCAGATATGCTTCTTGACCCTTGTGAAGTGCATAATCCACAAACTTTTTGATAGCAGGATTCATCCCCGGTGCATCACCGCCCGAACACATGATCGCCAAAGCCATTAGATACTCTCCTCTCTTCTGTCCAAGTTTTTAAATCCAGGTAATATTTTTCCCTCTAAAAGTTCCAGACTCGCTCCACCGCCAGTAGAGATAAAACTAAAATTACTTGCTTCTCCACATCTCTCTACAGCGTCAGCCGTGTCACCACCCCCGACGATTGTGTAAGCATAACAGTCAGCTATTGCCGTTGCCAATTTAAAAGTTCCTTTTGAAAACTTATCTTGCTCATAGATGCCCATCGGCCCATTCCAGATAATGGTGTTTGACATTTCCACTGCTTCACTAAAAAGTTTCACAGTTGCCGGTCCAATATCCACAGCTTTAAATCCATCAAGTACATCTTGCGCGGGTACAACTTTTACATCGACCGGCGTCTCTACAGAGTCCGTTACAACAAGATCCACAGGAAGATAGATTTTTACACCCATTTCACGCGCTCCAGTCATTACATGTAAGGCAGTTGCAACATAATCCTCTTCATATAAAGAATCTTTCATATCATAACCCAAAGCTTTTAAAAATGTATTACTCATGGCTCCGCCAATGATGAGTTTATCTACTTTTTGTAACACCGATTCCAAAAGTGTAATCTTTGAAGAGATCTTTGCTCCACCAACGACTAAAGCTATGGGACGAACAGGCTCTTCGAGTGCTTTTGAAAATGCTTCTATCTCTTTCATCATCAAAAATCCAGCAACTTTTGTATCTACAAACTCTGTGATCCCAAATGTAGAAGAGTCTTCTCTGTGACTTGTTCCAAAAGCATCATTGACATACACATCACAGATAGAGGCGAGTTTTTTTGAAAACTCTTTATCATTTTTTTTCTCACCTTCGTGAAAGCGGATATTTTCAAGTAAAAAAACTCTTTCTTTAGAACAAGTAGCAATCTCGCCTTTAGCACTCTCAAAATCATCGATAAACTCCACTCTCTTATCAAGTAATCGCTCAAGCCTTTTTTGAATATGTTTGAGTGAGTATTTTTCTTCATACTCACCTTTTGGGCGCCCAAGATGCGACACTAAAGTGATAGAGCAGGCATTGTGATCTATACAATAGTTGATCGTCGGTAAGGCTGCTTTAATGCGGCGATCATCAGAAATATTTCCATGTGAATCAAGCGGGACATTGAAATCCACTCGTATCAAAACACGTTTGCCATATACATCAATATCTTTTAAACTCTTCACACCGCTCATATATTTAATATTTGTAGTCATACTATGCCTTGTAATTGTACATAAGTTCGAAATACTCTTTTGCCATACGACCTGAATCAAATTCTATCTCTATCTCAGTCATCGCATTTTTCATAATACGAGTCCATTTATGCTGATTTGTATAGTAAATAGGCAAAATCGTGTTTTCTAAAATATCCATCATATTTTTATTATCGAGTCTGTCTTGCTCTAAAATACTCAGATTATGATCAATTTCTGGAATCGTAAAAGCATTTTTACCATCTCGTGCAAACTCAGGATGCCATCCGTCATTAATAGAAAAATGTACAGAACCGTTCATACTCGCAGTCATACCACTTGTTCCACTTGCTTCACGGGTGAGTCTTGGAGTATTCAGCCAAAGATCACTTCCCTGTTTTAGAAGTTTTGAGAGAAAAAGCTCGTAACCGATAAGCACGGCAATATTTGGATATTGACGACTAATATGAATGAGCTCATTAAACATATCTACTGCGCCGTGATCTGTTGGATAAGGTTTTCCAGCCCAAATGATTTGAACAGGCATCTGCGTATTTTCTATTAACTTTATAAATCTTTCAAAATCATATTTTAAGAGTCCTGGACGTTTATATTCAGCAAATCTTCTTGCCCAGACAATTGTGAAAATTTCTGGATCAAACATCTTCCCTGTCTGATCCGCCACTTCATCAAAAAGAACTTTCTTCAGGTGTTTTTTTCGTGCGACAAGTTCATAGTCTTCATGCTCATCAAGGGCACGGATCAGTGTTTTATCTGTCCAATATTTTTTATTTTGAGCATTTGTAATTGAGATAATCTCGCATTTATTACTTACATGGTGCCACATCTCATTGGATACTTTTCCATGAATCTTTGAGACGGCATTGGCTCTTTTAGAAGCTCTTAGCGCGCCAACGGTCAGAGAAAAATTATCATCATTTTCATAGCCACTTAAACTACGAGCTTTCTCTAAACTCAGTCCATTAAAAAAGCCCATTTCATGTAAAAAATTAATGTCATGGGTCTCGTTGCCAGAAGCTTCTGGTGTATGAGTCGTAAAAACAACATGTTCCCTTAAGCTCTCTATCTGGGGATAATATTTAGTTAACTCATATACAAGCGGAAGCGCATGCCCCTCATTCATATGATAGATATCTGTTTTTCGCCCTAATGCTTCTAAAATTTTCACTCCTCCGATACCTAAAACAATCTCTTGAGCCACACGAGTTCTTTCATTTGATTCATACAGTTTATGGGTAATGGTTCTAGAGAGATAATCATTTTCATCTATATCAGTTGAAAGCAGGATAATTGGAGCTGTTCCAAACACTTCTGCATGAAGTAAAAATGCTTTTACGACAACATCTTTTGTTTGGACTTTAACAGTGACTTTTTCTTTAAGTTCTTCTAAAAAATAGTAATATTTACGAGTATATTGAGGTTTTAAAGTACGGTCTTCATTTCGTTCTTGATCATAATAACCAAAACTCCATAAAAGGCCGATACCAACAACATTTTGTTTGAGATCGTATGCACTGCGCATGTGAGAACCCGCTAAAAATCCGAGTCCACCCGAATAAATTTTTAAAGCTTGATCGATGGCAAACTCCATAGAAAAATAAGCAACGCTTGTAGTACATTTTGGACTTATATCATAAGAGTGAAGTTTCATAGATTACCTTACTTGTTTTAGCTATTCTTATGATTATACACAATGTTTATAACGATTACGTATCAATATTGCTTAAATTTTGACTAAAGCTAATATGTTAAAAAAGGTTAGGTAATTTAGAAAGAAAAATTAAAAAAGAAGGAATGGATTTAGCAAGAACAATGTTGAATCATTGTTCTTTGTTACTGATGGAATCGACCACTTTTTGAATGATCCAATCGGGAGTAGAAGCTCCAGCACTGATACCGCAAAGTTTTTTGCCTTTAAACCAAGAGAAATCGATATCTTTTTCATCTTCAATATGGTAACTCTCTGGGCAAAATTCTCTTGCTATGCTAAAGAGTTGTTTTGTATTTGATGAATTTTTACCACCGATGACGATCATAACATCAGCTCTTTTTGCAAGTTTTCGCACCGCATCTTGATTTTCAAATGTTGCATTACAGATAGTATTAAAAACTCGCACCTCTTTATGGCGTGGGATTAAGTAATTGGCAACTTCGAGATAATCTTCCACTTTTCTTGTTGTTTGTGCCACTAACGCTATGTGATCTTTGAGTTTTAACTCTTCTAAATCTTTTACTGAACTCACGACATATGCGCCGTTTGATGCATAACTTTTCACACCCTTAATCTCTGGATGTTCATCATCTCCAAAGATGATAATATCATATCCAAGTGCGCTCATCTCTTCACAAATCTGCTGCGGTTTTGTCACATAAGGGCAAGTCGCATCGACAACATTGACACCCTTCTCTTTTAAAAATTTAAGGTCAGCTTTTGGAATACCATGAGTTCGTATAACAGCTTTATCACCCGTTTTAAAAGTTGAGATATCTTCAGTCAAACCAACTTTATAATCAAGATCAAGTCTTTGAATCTCTTTTGCATTATGAATTAATGGCCCATAAGTGACAGAGTTTTTATTTTCTTCTGCGATCTTTATCGCACGTTTGACACCAAAACAAAAGCCATAATTTTCAGCAAGTTCTATTTTCATCTTACATGTACTCGATTTTTGTTAAATTTTGCAAAAGTTCAAAAAAGTTTGGAAACGAAGTTTGGATACAATCGATATCTTTCACTTGCATACCGCATCGCAAACCTGCGATAATAAAACTCATAGCGATTCTATGATCTCCATGACTGTCAATAACTGCGCTGTGAAGCTCTCCACCCTTGACGCTATATCCATCTTTAACTTCATCGACTTCAATGCCACAAGCTCTCAAGCCCACGACAACCGTAGAGATTCTGTCACTCTCTTTGACACGAAGTTCTTCGGCATTTTTCACAATACTCACACCCTCTGCGCATGCAAATGCGATGGAAAGAGCGGGAATTTCATCTATGAGCCAAGAGATGTTATCTTCGATTGTTATCGCATGAAGGGGAGCATATTTGACTGTAATATCGCCAATAGGTTCATATTTATCATCGGTGAGTTTGTAGGTGATATCAGCACCCATACGTTCTAATGCTTTAAAGGCTTCGATACGAGTTTTGTTAAGTGTAACACCCTCTAAAACAACACAAGAGTTTGGAGTGATAGCAGCAGCCACTGCAAAGAAAAATGCACTTGAAGGATCAGCTGGAACTCTTATATCTAAAGGTGATAAAAGATTTTTCATCGGTGCTATTGTAGTAGTCAATCCATCGACTTTTATATCAGCCCCCATCCCTTTTAACATGCGTTCTGTATGGTCACGACTAAGTTCAGGTTCTGTGTAAGTACAAACTCCATCAGAGCGAAGCGCCGCTAAGATCATCGCGCTTTTGACTTGAGCAGAAGCTATTTTGCTCTCATAGTGAAATGCTTTTAGTGAAGCACCTCTTATGCTTAGTGGCGCTAAATCTCCATCATTTCTTCCATCAAGTTTTGCGCCAATAGAACGTAGTGGAGCGGTAACTCTTTTCATAGGACGACGGCAAAGATATTCATCGCCGCTCAAAATAAAATGTCCCTCTGCTGAACTTAAAAGTCCACAAAATAAACGCATTCCAGTTCCAGAATTACCACAATCTAAAATATGCTCACTCTCTTTGATACCTGATGAACTAATTACTATAAGTTCGCCGTCATCTTGGACATTCGCACCAAGATTTTTTACAATCTCTAGCGAGTTTAAAGTATCTTCAGCGCGTAAGAAGTTTCTGATCTTTGACTCGCCGTCTGCAAGAAGAGCGAACATCACAGAACGGTGAGAGATAGATTTGTCTGAAGCAATTTTATCGGTTTTAAAATCAAAAGGCTTTGCCGGAACTATGTTGACACTTTTCATCTGAGTGTGAGTCCCAATCTTTCATTTAATACATTTAAAATAGTATTCATATTAGATGTAATATCATCCTCTTCAAGCGTTTTTTCTAAAGACTGTAAAATAAAACGCAAAGTTAAACTTGAATTTTCACCTAAGCTTTGATCGATATATTTATCTACAGGATAAAAACGTACTATTTGCTCAGATTTACTCTCTTTGATAACTTGCTGTATCTCATCATACGTTAAACTGTTTGGTACAACAAGACTTAAATCTCTAAAAGAAGCTTGATATCTTGAGTATGGTTTTGCTTCAACAAGATTAAATGACAACTTACTAAAATCGATCTCACAGATAAAAGTTTCATCTAAATCCATTGCATCTTGAACTACAGGATGGAGTTTAAACAGCTCACCGATTGCTTGATTATTGAGCATTATTTTCGCGCACTGGTAAGGATTTGCCAGTGTATGTTCAGGTACATATGCTACTAGATCAATATCACCTACAACATTTGAAACTAACTGAACAAAAGCACCAAAATCCATTTTGCTAGATTTTCCGCCATTTAAGATTCCATCTTTATACGCATCACCACTGTAGATAAATGCCATTTTGGTAGACTCTTTGCGCGTGGATGAAAAAACAGAACCAATTTCAAAAAGTCTGACATCTTTATATCCGGATTTCACATTCAAACTTACAGCATTTAAAAGACCTAACATTAAAGTTGGACGCATTGTGTCTAAAGTGTTTACAATCGGGTTTAAAAGTTCAAGAGTTTCATCTATACATGCAAAGCCGTGCTCTTTAAGTTTTGCTTTTTCATTAAACACAAAATGTACTGTTTCAAAGAAACCTTGATTGACAGCACTGTGTCTGTATTTTCTTAACTTTTTAAATTCGAAATATCCAGCTGAAAGAGGATTCTTTTCTTTAAGTATAAATGGTTTTGATGGAATATTATCTATTCCTACTAAACGTACTATCTCTTCAACTATGTCTTGTTTATTGACAATATCATGGCGGTATCTTGGAACACAAACAACAAAATTCGTCCCTTGTGATTTGCCTATATCAAACCCTAAATTCTGAAGAATTCTTGTGATCGTTGTTTTATCTATCTTCGCACCGATAATACTATTGATTTCATCAACTGAAATAGTAATTAGAACTGATTCATACTCATCACAAAGCTCTATACTTCCACCATATATTTCAGAGCTTGAATTTTTATCAAACAATCCTATACAATAGTTCAGCCCAATGTTGAGTGTCGGTTCACTGCCTCGTGAAGTTCTATAAAAAAGCGGCCCACTTTCGATCTTGTTTTCTGCCATCTGCTTAGAGATAATATGCGGAGCAATATAACTCGCTTCAATAATTGCAATACCCTCATTTTCAGGCATTTTCGAACAATCTTGTTGATTAACTCCTACTACTGAAACAACTTTTTCTTTTGCGTAAATAGTCGCAAATCCAAGATTATCCAAAGACAGAGAGATTTTTGCTTTTTTCTCTGCATCATCACTGACTTTAAAAAAATTATAATCGTATGCTCTCAGGACTACACCTGTTGTATATGTCGTATAAAATAAAAATGCATCA
This sequence comes from uncultured Campylobacterales bacterium, assembly GCA_903885085.1. Taxonomy (GTDB): domain Bacteria; phylum Campylobacterota; class Campylobacteria; order Campylobacterales; family Sulfurimonadaceae; genus Hydrocurvibacter. The sequence continues at coordinate 34,908 of CAISHH010000086.1, read as the reverse complement.
AGTTCTGATGCTTGTTTTTCCTCTATCTGAGACAAACGAAGTGAGATCAAAAATGGTAATTTCAACTCTTTCATATCGATTGCTTTATATCTCAAATTGATATCTAAGCCATCTGCATGAGTCAGCTGGAGAATTCTACCGATTCCCATACGTCTTTCTTCACCCTCGCCATCAGCTATCTTGATAAGCGGACGATTATAAGCAGCACAAAGATCACGTGCCACACCATAGATGCTCAAACAATCGCCTCTATTGGCTGTGAGTTCTATCTCGATAAGCGTATCTTGCAGATATCTGTTTTCACATAGCTCTTGACCGAGTTTAATCTTGCCGATCGAACTATCAAACTCTATGATTCCACTGCTTGCATCAGCTAAACCAAGCTCGCTTGCAGAACAGATCATCCCCTCACTGTCAACTCCGCGAAGTTGTACAGGTTTGATCTCTAAACCGTTTGGCATACGTGCTCCAAGAGTAGCAACCGCTACGTGTAAGCCTTGACGAACATTTGCAGCACCACATACTATTTGATGTATAGCAGTTCCGACATCTACTTTACAGACGTTTAATTTATCAGCATCTGGATGTTTTTCGCACTCTAAAATATGACCAAAAACGATCTTCGAAGGAATAGTATAATTTACAATTCTATCAACTTCTAAACCGATCGAATTTAGCGTTTTTGCCAACTCATCTGCTGACTTATCTTCGATATTGATAAATTCGTTTAACCAACTTTTTGTAATTATCATTGAAACTGCTCCAAAAGTCTAACATCTCCCTCAAATAAAGAGCGAAGGTCCCCAATATGATGAATAAGCATAGCAAAGCGCTCAACGCCAAGCCCAAATGCATATCCGCTTACATGCTCATATCCAACTGCTTTAAAGACATTTGGATCTACGATTCCACAGCCTAATACTTCAAGCCAGCCTGTTTGTGAACAAACACGACATCCACTGCCTTTACAGAAGATACATGAGATATCTACTTCAGCTGAGGGTTCCGTGAAAGGAAAAAAGCTTGGTCTAAAACGCACTTCGACATCGCCGAACATATATTTTAAGAAATCTTCTAAGATATATTTAAGATTTGCAAAGGAGACTTTACCCTCTTCATCTACAAGTAAACCCTCGACTTGATGAAACATCGGTGTATGTGTTAAATCATAATCACGACGAAATACAGCACCTGGAGCGATCATACGAATAGGTGGTTTTGTATGAAGCATCGTGCGAATCTGAACTGGTGAAGTATGTGTACGAAGTAGCATCTCATCTTTAAAATAAAACGTATCCTGCATATCGCGCGCAGGATGATATTTAGGAAGGTTTAATGCTTCAAAATTATGAAAATCATCTTCGACCATCGGTCCTGTTTCTACTGAAAAGTTCATAGAAGAAAAATACTCTACAATCCTATCCATAGTCTCCATGACAGGGTGCAATGCACCTTTTCTCGAAGTTGTAGAGTAAAGAGAGACATCAAGAGCCTGAGCCTTCATAGCTTCATACAACTCTTTTGTCTGTAAAACAGTTTTTTGCTGGTTAAATAGTGAAGTCAGCTCATTTTTATGGGTATTGAGCTCTTTTGCAAAATTTGCTTTTTCCTCATTTGGCACAGCTTTCATCTCTTCAAACTGTTTTGCCAAAATACCTTTTTTACCAAAAATCGCTATACGTATATTTTCTAAATCTTCAACGCTGATGGCTGTTTGGATTTTTTCATACCACTCTTTCAATATAGAGTCTCCAGTAGTTTATTTTTTTTGGATTGTACAAAAAACTCCATTACAAAAAGCTTGATGAATTGATTCTCGCACTTATTTAAAGTAAAAAAATAACATTTATGATAAAATTTAACCCTAATTTACCAGAGTATGAAAGAGGTTTCAAATGTGTTTATTTTGCAAAATTGTTAATAACGAGATTCCAGCAAATATCGAACTAGAAAATGATGATTTTATAGCATTTCACGATATCAATCCAAAAGCTCCCGTGCATATCCTTGCGATTCCAAAATTACATGTAGACAGTTTCAATGAAGTTTCTCCTGAGACTATGAAGGGAATGACTCCATTTATTCAAGAAGTGGCTAAACGCCTAGGGATTGATAAAAGCGGATACAGAGTCATCACCAATGTCGGAGAAAACGGTGGGCAAGAGATCAATCATCTTCACTGGCACATCCTTGGCGGCTCAAAACTCAGATGGGATCACTTAGCAGATGCAGATCCTCAAGATTTCTTTTAAAAGAGATTTTGGAAGTTCTTGCATGTAAAGATTTTAGACCTTTACATGTAAACCTTTTTTACTGCGGACAACTCTCGATTCCACCCATATCTATCTTCACACCGCCACCTGAGATCATTGATTCATTTTCTCTAATCGTTTTGCCATTATGAATGATCGTATAGCTAATTTTAACGCTATCACGGATCGTATTGATTGTAGAACAGTAAGTCTCTAAAGATGCCATTACAAAGCGCGCTGCCATTGTATCATCAGCATCAGAGTCAAAGTTATAAACGAGATGAAGGGTATTGAATTTGCGAGGAAAATCCTCATTTCTTGTAGCATCGCCTTCAACGCTTAAATTTGTAACAGTTTTTCCCTGATTTTTAGGGATCATAATCATATCTGTTGCACTACATGCGATGATACTGCTTAAAAAATACTCAATCGGACTGATTTGTGGACAATCGATAATAAAGCTACTTTTTTCAGTTTTAGCTTCGAACTTCATATCCTCTTTATGTGAAACAACTATTTTCATGACTTTTTTTCTCCAAGGTAGTTTTTAAAATATGCAAGTTGTTCAAGTGTACCTTTTGTTGATGTTCCACCTTGTGATGTTCTTGCATTCATAGAGTTTTTGATAGAGAGTTTTTCTATCACATCATCTTGAATTCTGTTGTCAATTTTATGTAACTCTTCGTAAGCGATATCACTGAGATCGATTTTGAGTTCTTCACTTTTTGCAACCGCTTTTCCAGTGATAAAATGGGCTTCACGAAATGGAATTCCACATTTTTCTACGAGATAATCAGCCAAATCCGTTGCACTCAAATGCCCTACTTTACATGCACTGTGCATATTTTCAACTTTTACATCCATAGTAGCTAAGGCTTCTTTTAAGATTTCTAGTGAAAGTTCAGCTGTCTCAACAGCATCAAAAACACCCTCTTTATCTTCTTGCGTGTCTTTGTTATATGCTAAAGGAAGTCCTTTCATAACCGTTAAAAGACCCATCAAAGAACCATAGACGCGTCCTGTTTTTCCGCGTAAAAGTTCAGGAACGTCAGGATTTTTTTTCTGTGGCATAATAGATGAACCCGTTGAATACTCATCGCTCAGCTCGATAAATTTAAACTCATAACTCGACCACATGACAAGTTCTTCACTTAAACGTGAGATATGCATCATCATAGTCGAAATATTAAATAAAATCTCTAAAGCAAAATCGCGATCACTGACAGTATCGAGACAGTTAACACTGACAGAATCAAATCCTAGAAGTTCCGCTGTATAAGCACGGTCGATTTTATGCGGTGTACCTGCGAGTGCGGCACATCCAAGAGGTGAAAAATTATTACGAAGAAATGAGCTTTCAAATCTTTCTATATCACGTTTAAACATTGAAACATACGCAAGAAGGTGAAATCCAAAATTGATCGGTTGCGCATGTTGCAAATGTGTCATCCCTGGTAAAAGCGTCTCTGTATGACTTGAAGCAGTCTCAACTAAAACTTCCATGACTTTTTTGATTGCAACAACGAGTTCCTTATTTTTACGAAGAACATATCTTCTAAAATCAACTGCCACTTGATCATTTCTACTACGTGCTGTGTGAAGTTTTTTACCCGCATCACCGATAATTGCAGTTAATCTTTTCTCAATTCCCATATGAAGATCTTCATCGCTGATCTTCCACTCAAATTCGCCAGACTCTATTTCATCTTTGACTTGATTAAGTCCTTTGATGATGGAAGCTAGTTCATCTTGTGTGAGGATATTTTGCTTTGTAAGCATAGTTGCATGAGCGATTGAACCCTCAATATCTTCGAGGTAAAGTTTTCTATCAAACATAATTGAAGCATTGAATGCGTCAAGTAAAGAGGATGCGCCTTTAGTAAAACGGCCAGACCACATTTTATCCATAATATCTCCAAAGTAAAAAGTAAAGAATTTTAACTAAAGTTGTTATAAGCTAGGCTTAGAGGGAGTTTTGTTGTACCTATGTTTAAGAAACATAGGTTACAGTTTAATTACACGCGGGAACTTTACCACTGTCTTTTGAGTATTCCATCAAAAAGTCTTTTAAGTGTTTCGCTTTTGATCCAAACTGATCGCCTTTAAAATACTCCCAAGAATCTTGAGCTTTTTGGCTCTCTGTATGTACTCTTGCAAGCTCTTCTCCATCATTATTAAACATTTTTTTCCACTCTCTTCCTCTTTTGGAAGCAGCCATTGCTTGTCCACCACCGTGACATGCGCGACACTCTTTAACATATACACGTTGTCCTTTGTACACAGCAGCGCTCGCTGTTAATTCAGTAATGAAAAACAGGGAAATTACAGAAGCCAATATTTTATTCATACATGACACCTTTTAAAAAATAGTTGCTCATATTACATCAGTTTTTCTAATATCAACCTTATTCACTCTTCAAAAGTTTTAGATTTGATATTTTTTGCTTAAATTATCCTCAAGTGTCCATAGATTACGCACTTTTAAGCTTTCTATAACACTTGGAGTACACTCAACATCTCCAGGCCATTCTCTATGAAAATCATCAAGTTTATTTTTATTTGTTCCATCAATTCCAACCATCAATCCAGAGATAAAAATATCACGCGTAGCATCTATATTATTGACTACTCTCCATAAAAGCATATAAGGACTTGTAATATCATTTTTTTCTTCATCTACAAACACAACTATACGTATATTCTCGTTAAGAGGGGTTAGGGCGTCAAAGCACTCTTTTAAAGATCTCGATTTTTTCACCGAGATGACTGTCACAGGATTCTTCGTATGCAGCATATATTGAACCAAGCCTACAATTTCAGGAGAAAGCTTTTGAGCGGCTAAAAGCAATTCATCCTCTCCTAAAATTTGAGGTGGCAAAACTACATTAGCAGCTGTCACATCAATACCCAGTTTTCCACCTATCAAAGCTTCAGGCGATGAATGGTCAAGCGCGTCTGTAATCCCCTCAGTTATAAAAAGAGATTTCGGTGTAAATCTGTTTAAGATGTACGTCACAAGCGCACTGTAATTTGTAAGTTTGGGAGCACCGCTGTCCAAAAAGATCGCATGTTTCACAAAGCTCATCTGTCCCGAACCCCAAAAAAGGTGCATAAACTGTTTCGCATGCCCTTTATAAAGTATTTGCATTTTTGCTAATATAAGATTATGAAAAGCCCCATTTTCAGGCATATGATAATCTACAAGATCAGGCGCATTTGTTTTTAAAAGCGGTAAAAATATGCGCTCAGTTGCCCAACCCATATATTTATCTTCTAAAGGTGGTTTCCCTACAACAGTCGCTAAGTATACTGGAGATTTCTTCGTCGTTATAGCACTTACTTCCATAATCGGATAGTTCTCTTCTAGAGTGTAATATCCGGTATGATCACCAAAAGGCCCCTCTTTTTTGAATTCCAAAGGATCAACCCAACCCTCTATCACATAATCAACATCTGCGGGAATAAATAATGGGTTCGTCAGTGACGCAACAAGTTGCGCGGATTCTTTTTTAATGAGTCCATACAGTAAAAGTTCATTTACTCCATAAGGAAGCGGTGCTGTTGCACACCAAGTGTAAAGTGGATCGCCGCCTATTGCAACAGTGACTGGCATCTTTTTACCCGCTTTTTGGTACTGGTCAAAAAAGTGGGAAGAGTCTTTATGGATTTGCCAGTGCATTCCTAAATGATTTTTATCATACCCCTTCCCAAGTTGTAAGAATTGGAAGTTTATAAAGGTCTATATCATCATTAAGATATTTTATCTTTTGACATGCACCCTCATATTTTAAGCGTTTTGGAAAAATATCTTTTAAAGAAAAAAGATCGCCAAGCATTGAAAACTTTTCTTTCAGTCCGCTTGGCGGTTTCATGTGAAGAAGTTTTGTGATCTCATCTGCAACTGATTCTATTGGTCTGCCAAAAAGGAGTTCGCATCTTTTATATGAACCAAAAATATTCATAAGTACGGGTACATCAAATACTTTGCCACTCTTTGAATCCACTGGATGAGTAAAAAGTAAAGCTTTGCCGCCGTCTGCCTTTTTTACTTCAGCATAAGCTAGGTGAGGAATCTCTAAATATATATCAACGTTCTTTTTTATAATTGTGAGTTCATTTGATTTTTTCAGTAAATCTATTGTTTTTTGCATTGTTTCTCTTTAGTAGATCTCTCCTTACACGTAAGAAGAGTTTGAAGTTATATTTAAAGGGTAGACGGTGTAGCAGCGGCCATGATCTCTGCTCGGTGAAGAAGTTCTTTTGCACCTTTAGCAATCATATCTTGACCCATAATTCTGCCGATAGTTTTATAATCTGAAGTTTTTGCTATCGTACTTTCACGTAAAATCTCAGTTCCATCAGGAAGACCTAAGATGACTTTGATAGAAACATCATCTCCATTGACAACTGCATTCACACCGATAGGAACCTGACATCCGCCATCAAGTGAATCAACAAAATCTCGCTCAATTGTTGTAGCAATCATAGTTGCATCATCTTGAAGACGTGAGACCATCGCTAAAACTTCTGGATCATTCACAGCTTCAATCCCTAACGCACCCTGACCCATAGATGGAATCATCTCAGCGAGTGAAATATTATAGATATATTTGACAGATTCACCAAAACCTAAACGATTAATCCCAGCAGATGCTAAGATAATCGCATCAAAATCTCCGTTTTGAAGTTTTTTGATACGTGTGTCAACATTACCACGAAGATCTTTGATAATTAAATCTGGACGAAGCGCTTCTATCTGCATTCTTCTTCTTAAAGATGATGTTCCTACAATCGCACCCTCTGGCAGTGCATCAATATTTTCATATTTTTCGCTTAAAAGCGCATCTCTAGCATCCTCGCGCTCAGTAATAGCACCAAGAACAAAACCCTCTGGAAGTTCTGTTGGCACGTCTTTAAGTGAATGCACCGCAATTTGTGCTTCGCCTCTTTGCATCGCTTCTTCAAGCTCTTTTAAAAATAGCCCTTTCCCACCTATCTGAGAAAGTGCTTTATCTAAGATACGATCTCCCGTTGTAATGATCACTTTGAGCTCAACTTCAAGATCTGGATTTTGTGCTTCTAAAACAGATTTAATATAGTTAGACTGCCATAATGCAAGCTGACTTCCACGAGTCGCGATTGTTAGTTTTTTCATCACTTAGTGTACCTTTACGCTTTTGTATTTAGTTTTTGCAGCATCTTTTTCTCCGTCAAAATACACACTAGGAGTACCATTGACTAAAAGAGCACGGGCGATATCTTGACCTGCATTGTACTGAGCTTCTACTACAGAAGAGTGAATCGCTTCTTTTGTAATCTTTTTGCCCACCGCAGCACTTACAATATCGAGTATTTTTTGTTCATCAGTCTCTCTTGGATCGATTTTTAGATTATATATTTTAAAGATAGAGTCTTTATCTCCACCCATCTCCATATAGATAGCTGCTCTACAGATCGTAGGTGAAGCCGGATGTAAACCTTCTAAAGGAAAATGATAGTAATACACTGCAAAATCTCTTGGATATTTTTTCATGTATGTTAGTGCCCCAGGAACAAAGCTTTTACAAAATGGACACAATGGATCTGAGAAAATTGCGACTTTATGCGTTGCATTTGCACTTCCGAACAAAAGATTTTCTTTTGTATAAAAGCTATTTTGAAACTTTGGAGTCACTGTATCATTGAGTTTTATACCTGTTTTCATATCAATAAGCTCAGTCGCTAAAATACCGTCTTTTACAAAATAGATAGAACTTTGAGAAATCTTTTTCTCATCATTACCAACTTTTGCTTTACCATCAAATGAAACAATATATGCTTGCCAGCCTTGTGGTTTTTCCAAATCTTTTTTATCTACAACTTTAACATCAAGTGAGATAATATTTGGATTACCTCCAATACTTTTCTTTAAAAAATCTACAACCTGCGCTGAATAATCCTGAGTTTTTGCATAAGCTCCAACACTGAATAAACTACTTGTGAGTAATAGTGTCACTAATAACTTCGACATCGATAACATCATCATCCTTTTTTTTAAAATCATCTTGCGTTTTATAATTTGTGGATTTTACATTATATTGATTAACAAACATCGATGTAATAACCGAAAATTGTAAAAGTATTCCTATTATATCTGTTAAAAATCCTGGTAAGATAAGAAAAATTGCTCCAATGATCGTAAAGAGATTCAATTTTTGAAACTCTTTTAAATCAATACGCTGCATAGAAACGGCTTGGAGATTTTGCATAAATGTAGTTCGAAAATTCATGAGTATCGCTATACCAATCATGGCAGAACCAATTATCTCAAAGAAAGTAGCTAAACCTCCGATGTAGGAGCTTATCTCTGTAGAAACAAGTACTTCCAAGAAAAGGTATATCAAAAAATAGAGCATCTAGATGCGATCCATAATTACGTCTAAAATATTTTCTGCCTTTACATCTTCTTTATTTGAAGTTGCACGTTCAAATATCTGAACTATCCCATTTTCAAGCTCTTTACCAATGACAATCGTATATGGATAACCAACAAGTTCTGCATCTTTCATCTTAAATCCAAAACGCTCTTTTCTATCATCAAAAATAACTTCGACACGCTTAGCTTTTAGCTCGGCATACAATTTTTCACCAAGGGCTAACTGTGCCTCATCTTTTACATTTGAAACCATAACATTAACCATATACGGGGCACTCTCTTTTGTCCAAATACAGCCATGTTCATCATGATGTTGTTCGATGATTGCTGCCACCAAACGGCTTACACCCATTCCGTAAGTTCCCATGATAAAAGGTTCAGCCTGACCTCTTTCATTTAAAAACTCTGCCTTTAATGCTTTTGAATAGGTCGTGCCAAGTTTAAAGATATGCCCTACTTCGATCCCTTTTGTATATGAGAGTGTTCCATCACAATATGGACATCCATCACCCTCTTTTACTTCGACGATATCCGCAAAAAATGCCTCATTTAAAACAGACATATCGACGCCTACAAAATGATAATCTTTTTCATTCGCGCCACAGATCATATCTTTTGCTTCATATAAATCTGCATCTATCACATACTTTACTTTATCCTGATCAAGCGGTCCCATAAATCCAGCGATGAGTCCAACAGCTTCGAGCTCACTCTCATCAACATCAACCAAATCGATAGCTTTTGTCACGCTTTGCGCTTTTTTTTCTTGTAAAGAATCGCATCCACGGAGGAAAAAGAGCGCGACTTCAGTTCTATCTTCAAATACAAGACGTTTGGCAACCGCTTTTACAGTGTAATAGGAATCGACTTTGAGAAACTCACTCAAATCTTCTATGCTTTTAACATCTGGTGTTAAAAATTTATTGAACTGTCCCTCTGGCGCTTTTGGGATATCTGCACGCTCTGATCTTTTTGCTGCTTCGATATTCGCACCATATTCACATTTTGAACAAACTGCAATGGTATCTTCACCGCTATCAGCGAGTACCATAAGCTCTTTTGAACCAGTTCCGCCAATCGCACCGCTGTCAGCTTCTACGATTCTAAAATTTAGTCCTAAACGCGTTAAAACTTTTTTGTAAGCTTCTTCAACAGCATTAAATTCACGGTCAAGATCTTCTGCATTTGAGTGAAAACTGTAGCCATCTTTCATTAAGAACTCTCTACCGCGCATAAGACCAAATCTAGGACGTGCTTCATCACGAAACTTTGTTTTGATCTGATACAAATGTAATGGAAGTTGCTTATAACTTGTCACTTTGTTACGGACAAGATTAACCATCATCTCTTCATGCGTCGGCCCTAAAACAAAAAGATTCTCTTTTCTATCTTTAAAACGTAAAAGCTCTTTTCCAAATTTCTCGATTCTACCGCTCTCTTGCCAAAGCTCAGCAGGTGTCACAAAGCTCAGTTCCACTTCCTGAGCGCCGATAGCTTCCATCTCTTCATTGATAATATTTTCTATCTTTTTTAAAACTCTCTTACCAAGAGGTAAAAAATTATATAGACCACTTGCGACTTGAGAGATAAATCCCGCGCGTGAGAGAAAAATATGACTTGGAAGTGATGCATCTGATGGTGCTTCTTTTGTTGTTGGTAGATATAAATTTGATAACCTCATTTTCTTTTAACCCTTTATCGTATATTCACATTTGTATTTGTCTGGCAATTTTGACTTATCTTCATTGAGCAAGAATTTGAGCGATTCTATCATAGTATCTGCATTTGATTCGCCTGATATCTGGCGAATTTTATGCGTAATCTCATGTAAAAAACGTTTGAGTACTTGCTGATTCATCTTTAAAATCTCTTTTTCATACTCTTTTGGAATATATCCATGAGAGAGAACACGCTGGGTCTCTTTTTGTGCTGCTATTTGTGCATGCTCATAGATATCTTTTATCAGCGGCTCTACAGCAAGCGTTCTGAGCCATTCATAAAATTGCATTGTTTGACGCCCTATGATTGTATAAGAACGTTTTGCCTCATCTTCACGAATAGTGATATTTTCACTCACAATCGATTTAAGATCATCGATGACATAAAGATTGATATTTTCTCCATGAGAAAAACTGATATCACGAGGGAGCGCCATATCAAACCAGTAACGCTTAAAATCACAGCTTTTTATTATGTTATCGGTAATGATTGCTTCATTGGAAGATGTAGCAGTAAAAAGGATTTCATATTCATTGACAAGCGTAGCAAGGTCAGAAAAATCTTTTACTTTTGCACCGCAAGCAACTGCGAGATTCTCTGCATGTTCTCTTGTTCTATTTACAATATGCACCTCAACACCATTGGAGATAAGATGTTTTGCAGTTATCTCAGACATCTCACCGACACCTATAACTAAAGCTTTTTTTCCTTCGAGATTTTTAAGAATATCACGCAGTTTTGCAACTGCAACACTTGCGATAGAAACTGGCTTTGAAGAGATATTTGTGAGATTTCTTATCTCTGCTGCACAGCGAAAAGCATAGTGCATCGCACGAGAGAGTTTTTGTCCACAGTAACCACTATCATATGAAAAACGAAATGCATCTTTTAGCTGTCCTGCTATCTGCGTTTCGCCAACAACCAGTGAATCCAACGAAGATGCCACACTAAAAAGGTGATGAACAGCACCTTGGTCATCAAAGATATCTGCACGCCCTTCGAGCTCTTCTATATTTATATTGGAACGTTCGCTTAAAAGATTAAAAATATGTTCAGTCGCACCCATAACACTTGTACAACTGACAAATACTTCAATCCTGTTACATGTAGAGATAAGAATACTTTCATTGATCGAGTTTGAATTATTGAGTTTAGCCAAACACTCTTTGAGTTGATCATCTCCTGAGAAAGAGAGTTTTTCACGTATCTCAATCGTCGAGTTTTTATGTGTAAAACTTATTGTCAAATAATGCATCAGTAACTTCTTTTAATCATAGTATCGAGTATAGCAATCAACTCTGCTTCACCACCGATTGCCAGTTTTGCTTCATCTGAGAGTCTCACGGCTAAAGCAAAAGATTTTTCTACAGATTGAAACTCGGCCATCTTTTCTTTTATCCAGAAAGTTTCATCTTCTGTTATCTTTTTAGCGTGCAAAGATAGGAGTTTTACTTTACCATCTTCATCTAAGGAGTGATACAAGTAAATATAAGGAAGCGTACATTTACCCTCTACAAAATCATTCATAGCAGGTTTCCCAAGTGTTTTTTCGTCTGAAACGATATCTAAAATATCATCTATGATCTGAAATGAAAGCCCAAGATTTCTTCCATAAAGGGCATATGCATCAACATCTTTTTTTGCTAAAAATGCAGCTGCAGCTGCACTCGCTTCTATAAGTGAAGCGGTTTTGAGATAGAGCATATCGAGATAAATCTTTTCATCAGAATTAAAACTTTTTGCCAAAGCAACATCCTGCATCTCTCCGATAGACAAGGCAGTAACAGCCGATGATATACGAGATGCAATTGCTTTGTCAAAAAACACTAAAGATGAAAATGCTTTTGAATAAAGAATATCTCCGAGCATAATCGCTGTCTTACTTCCCTCAGTCGCATTCACCGAAGCCGTCCCGCGTCTAAGCGAGGCATCATCAATCACATCATCATGCAGGAGACTCGCAGCATGAATCAACTCAACGATAGCAGCAAGAGTCAAAGATTCTTTTATCTGCGATGCAATTTTAAAGATAAGTTTGGCGCGTAAACGTTTTCCGCCGGAGAGAGTCGAAAAAAGACGAGTAACTTCATCATAATTGATCTCTTGGAGTAATCTTTGTATCTCTTCTTCTACTTTTTCTATCATGCCTTTGGCGTTTCCTTCTGGGGTTGCGTAAATTCTATTTGCTCTTTTTTATCAAATAAAAAGAGATCAAAAGTAGCTTCTTGCCTATTCGTATCAAATTTTACAAATTTTACAATAATATATGGCAACCAGCGTCTTTGCATAGAAATTGATCTTAATTCGATACGAATCGATTGATTAACATGGTTCATATAGAGCACATGTTGAGAATTAAAACGGTCGTAATTGGTTTTGACAACCAACCCGCTGTTTTGATAAAGAGTCCAGTTAAATCTGAACTCTTTTTTTATCTCACCGTATTTTACAAGAAACTTTTCTGTTTTATCCTTTTTTAACACTATTGTCTGCTTCATTCTATATTCTTGTGCATAAATCGAAACATTCAAAAAAAAGAGTAACAAAAAGAAAGGGGAAAATCTCTTCACCTTTTTTACTCACATTGAGTTAAAACATTTCCCATACTCTCTATATAAAGACTTTTGACTTTTGTTTCAATCGCATCTTTATTTTCCCATGCGTACTGAGATATTGTTTTTTCAAAAGCTTCTACATCTTCAATGTTCAGCATCATTTCCAAAATAGCCATACGCTCCATAATACGCTCAAGCTCAAACTCTGCAACTCCACGATTTGCATTAAAAACTACATCCAAAAATTTACTTTTTGGAGAACCCATAAAGATATCATCTTCATCTTCAAATATATTATACATGTAAACATCCGTTTCAAAATAAAATTTGACGATTATAGCACTGAGATAATATGGAAATCCTTACATACGAAGGACTTCCAAATGATTTTAAAATTTTAAAAGATAGTGTCTACTACTTGATTTTTAAACTTCATCGTCTCGACTTTTGAGCTAATAATCTCGTTTTCTTCTTTAAGAGAATCATATTCTCGCTTTAGCTTTGCTATTTCTCTACTTTTATAGTAAATCTCATGTTGTAAAAACATCTTTGGAAATATCACAACAAAGACGAAAGCCACTATAAGAAAAAAATGTAGTAAAAACTTTGCATCTAACTCTTTTTTTTCTCTATTTAACGATGAAAGCTCATCGAGCATCTGATTTTTTTCGTTCATCTTTTTATCTTAAATACACGTAATTTTGCACTACGGCTTCTTGGATTTTGTTTTAATTCATTATTTTGCGAAGTGAGTGGCTTTTTAAATTTTGCTTTACCGATTGCATTATCTCTACTACATGTACATCTATAAGCTTCTGGTGGACAGATACAGTTTTGTGCCCAGAGAGTAAATCTTTGCTTGATTATTCTATCTTCCAATGAATGAAAGGAGATGATTGCTACATCCGTATCAACAAGTCCAATACTCTGTATCTCATCTAAAAGTGTATTTAATTCTCCTAGTTCGTCATTGACTTCAATACGAATCGCTTGCATCAAAAGAGTTGCCGGATGAATCTTTTTGCCGTGAGGCAAGAGATGCTGTAGTTTGTCACTTAACTCTTTTGCAGAGTGAAAAGGACGGTTCGCGGATATAAAAGCAGCGACTTGTTTATAGTTTCGCATCTCACCGTAATCTTTTAGAACTCTTTCAAGATTGACAACGGAATAACTGTTAATGACATCAGAAGCACATAAAGGTGCGTCTTTATCCATTCTCATGTCAAGATTTTCACTTGTATAAGAAAATCCCCGCTCTTTTTGGTCAAGCTGCAAGGACGAAACCCCAATATCTGCTAAGATACCTTTAATTTGTGAGATATCATTCTCTTGTAAAATCTCTTTGATCACTTTAGAAAAACGCCCTTTTTTAATCTCCACTCTCTCTTTAAAAGGTTCAAGTCTTACAGTAGAAAAATCGATAGCCGTCTGATCTTGATCAATCCCTATGAGTTTAATGTTTGGTTTATTTTCTAAAAGCAGTGAAGAGTGTCCACCATATCCCATAGTACAATCAACGATAATTCCACTCTCTACATCATCAAAAGCTTCTAATACTTCACGATATAAAACTGGAATATGCGGAATATCTTGCATAAATAACAAACCTTTATTTTTCTTTGAGGTCGAATTATATCTAATTCGAAATAAACTTCATAAAATCATCAACTAACATACTGCTTTTTTTGTCCTTTCTCATGATAAGAATAAAATCGCGTTTAAATTCATACCCTCGGATAGGAAGTTCAAATAAAGCACCTTCATTGAGTTCTTGTGCAATAGAGATACGAGGCAAACAACTAATATAGTTTGAACTCAGTTTTAAAAACTTTTTGATGGTTTCAGTGTGGTCAAATTCCATATAAATATTGACACTCTCTGGAGATATAGCGTCCAAAAATGTCGATCTCGTGCCTGAACCTACTTCTCTCATAATCCACTGCATCGTTGCGAGCGTATCAATAAAATGTAGATTTTTTTTTGCAAGTTCTTGATTTACTGTAACAACCACAAGTTCATCCGAAGCAATCTTCTTACATGTAAGCGTTTCATCACTACATTTGTCCTCTATAAAACCTATATCGTAAGTTCCCTCTTTAATCAAACGAATAACATCATTAGTGTTAGTAGATTTTAATGAAAATTTTACATTTTGATGTATTTTGATATATTCATCAATATATTTGGGCATAAGATAGTTCGCTATTGTTACACTTGCGCACAATCTCAGATTTCCTTCGATTTTTTGAGAGGAAAAATTTGTATATACTTTTTGCAAAGCATCTATATGTAAGGAAACCTGCTCTAAAAAAAGTATGCCTCTCTCATTGAGTGTCAAACGTTTTCCAATGCGTTCGAAAAGCTTTTCACCGACTATTCTTTCAAGTTCTTTTATCGACATAGAGATGGCAGACTGGCTCATTTGAAACTCAGATGCAACATCAATCACTTTTTGTTTATGTGCTAAAGAGATAAATACTTCAAGCTGTTTGAGTGTGAACATTACTTTTCCTTTATAACTTTTACAATTATATACAAAAAAATTGAATAAGAAGATTAACAAACTAATATATAAGTTAACACTATTTTATGATAAACTTCCTAAAAAAAGAAGGAGCATACACTTATGAAGAGAAGAGATTTCTTTAAAACTGCTGCTGTTATGGGAGCCGCAACTCTTGGTAGCAGCGCTTTTGGCAGTGAAGTTAAAATACAACAGCCAATCGATAATAGACCTATATCTAAATTTAATTTTCCCGAAAAGAGACCGATGATCACGCATTCGGATCGTCCACCGCTTTTAGAATCAACTCGTGATGTTTTCACTCAAGCAATAACACCAAATGACGAGTTTTTCGTCAGATGGCACATGCCTGAGATTCCGACATACACTGATCCTGAAAAATTCACTATTAGTGTTAACGGACTCGTACAAAAAGAGTATGTTATTTCCCTTAAAGATTTGAAAAATGATTTTGAGCAAGTGGAAGTGACTGCTGTTTTACAGTGTGGAGGAAATAGCCGTTCAGCATTTTTACCTACGACTGGTGGTGTCCTATGGGGCAGCGGCGCTATGGGCTGTGCAAAATGGAAAGGTGTACGTTTAAGTGATCTTCTCCATAGAGCAGGACTTAAAGAAGGAGCTCAGTGGATAGGATTTAACGGTATGGAAACTGCTGCTTATTACAAAACTCCTGGCTTTGTACGTGAACTCCATCTTGATGAACTTGATGATCATGTTATTGTTGCTTATCAAATGAATGGAGAAGATCTTCCATATCTAAACGGTTATCCAGTACGTTTAATTCTTCCGGGATACTATTCAGATAGCTGGGTTAAAATGCTTAAAAATATCACTGTAACAAGTGAATACCAACACCATTTCTTTATGGATGAAGCTTACCGTGTTCCAGATAATGCAACAGAAAGCGAAATGCCGGATCATTTAGCTAAAAAGACAAAACCGATTACGAAAATGAATATTAAATCTGTTATTGGTTTTCCAGAGGACAATTCTACAATTGCTATGAATTCACAACTTGTAGTTCGCGGTGTTGCTTTTGACAGTGGTATTGGTATCAAAGATGTTCTTATCTCTTTGGATGGCGGTAAAACATGGGAATCTTCAATACTTGATAATGAGGCACGTGGACGTTATGCATACAGAGCATTTAGATTTAGCTTTAAACCAAAAACACTTGGCAAATTGGAAATTATGGCAAAAGCTGTAGACAAATTTGGTCATGAACAACCTTTTGCCAAAAATGTTTTATGGAACCGTGGCGGCTACAAGTATAACGGCATAGACGTTGTAACTGTAGAAGTCGTATAAAAGGAGATAAGATGACAAAAATTATACTAATAACACTTTTAGCATTAACGCCACTTTTTGCGCAAGTGAAAGAAAATATAGAAGTTCCATACGTTGCATATCCAATAAAAATGGGTAAAGGATTTGATCAGGTCAATGGAAACTGCCTTATGTGTCACTCTTTTGGATATATTTTAAACCAAGGGCCACAACCTCGTGCTTTTTGGAAAGCTAAAATTCATAAAATGATAGATGCTTTTAAAGCACCTATCTCTGATGAAGATGCAAAAATTGTTGAAGATTATTTAGCTACTTATTACGGAAACGGAAAATAGTTTTCTCCCTCCTTTACATGTAAGGATTCTTTTCCTTACATGCTCATTTTAACTCCTTCATAATCTTTACTATATTATAATTCCTCTAGCATAAGGGTTTGTTATATGATTGATTTAGAAAAATTCAGACGTGAAAATACTTCTATTAGTGTATTTCAGATTGATTCTAGTGCAAAATTTCTAGAAAACTCTTCACTTTTTCTACATAAATTTTTTGATGATGTTACAACTTCCAGTGATGGGATCGATGCATTGGAGATTTTAAAAATCATTCCATGTGATATTCTTATCACTGATATAGAACTTCCCAATATCAATGGGATAGAATTTATCCAAGAAGTAAAAAAAATATCTCCAAAAACACAGATTATCGTTATAACTATGCACGACTCCAAAGAGAATCTTTTAGAGTTACTCTCTTTAAATATTTCTAAACTTCTCACAAAACCCATCCATGCACCATCTCTTTTTGAGGCACTCATCGGTGTAGTTGCTGAGATCAATAAACAGAAGTTAGCCACTTTATCCAAAGAAAAAGTAGATGAAGGGCTAGATGAAAAAGACTCTATAATCCAACTCTTAAAAAATCTAAAATCCTCTCGTGAACCAATACAATTACACAATTATTACAAGGGTCTTAGCATTACAAACAACGCATACATCGAAGATATAGGTGATAATCACATCACTTTCAAGACAAATAATATGCAACAAAAAGCTATCCAATATGAATCCAAAACACTTGCTGTCTCAGAACTTTTAGGTTCCACTTTATTATGCAAAAATATTTTAAAACTAGAATTCAACAGTGAGCTTATCGAGTTTAAGGATTTTAGTCTTCAAAAAACTTCTCCAATCACAAGAAAAACCGTCCGTGTTTCTGTCAATAATGAACATACTGTTATTCTAAGTGTCAATGAACATCTATTTCAAGGTGACATATCCATTAGTGATATCTCGGTTGATGCGGCAAAACTTAACTTAGATGCTCTTCCTGCTGGGCTCCATAAAGATGAAAATAGTATCAATATAACTATCATAATAAAAAATGCGATGGAACTTCTTGAGCTGAGTGCATCCGCAAAATATTTAAGAGAAGATGAAAATGATTCAAGTTATAGTGTTGTTTTCTTACTAAACTTTGAAGTTGGGCAAAGAAGTGCACTTATTAAATATATAGCAAAAAGACAGATGGAACTAATTCGCGAATTTAAAAGGTTGTAATATGGCAAATCAAGAAAAAATATTGTTCGACAACGGAGTACATAAGTTTATTATGTTTAGTTTTGATGATGAGTCGCACGAAGACTCTTATCTCTCTGTAAACCAATATCTTATAGTGCAAAACGATACGGGAATTTTGATCGATCCAGGAAGCGAAGCAATCTTTGACGAACTCAGTGAAGCTGTGACAAAATATGTACCACTTGAAAATATAAAATATATCTTTTTATCCCATCAAGATCCAGATGTATCTGGTTCTATAACACAGTGGAGTGTCACAACTCCAGCAAAGTTTATACTCTCTTCTCTTTGGGTGAGATTTATGAGTCACTATGGCTTTTTAGATATGGGTAGGATTATGGCTCTCCCAGATCATGGTGCAAAAGTACATTTTGGGGGAAACTTCATTCAATTTGTACCTGCACATTTTCTCCATTCTCCCGGCAATTTCTCACTCTATGATTCCGTTTCTAAAATCCTATTTTCAGGTGATATCGGCGCAGCAATAGTTCCTGCTATCGATGAGTACAAACATGTCACTAACTTTGAAGATCACAAAAAACATCTTGAAGGATTTCATAAGAGATATATGGGTTCAAATAAACTCTGCCGCGCTTGGGTGGCGCATATAGAACATCTTGATGTTCATATGATAGCACCACAACATGGACTTCTATTTGAGGGAGAAAATGTGCAACTCTTTTTAGATTGGCTTAAAGAGCTGGAATGTGGCAGTGACCTTATAACAGAACTTTATTAAGGCTCCATTTTAAAGCTGTGAAATCGCTTCATATGCCACATTAAACATCTTATCTATCTCATCATGTGTGATAATATAAGGTGGCATAAAATAGATCGTCGAGCCTAGCGGTCTTAAAAGCACTCCATTTTCAAGCCCGTAACTATATACTTTTAACCCTATTCTCTCACGCGGATCATAACCTTGTAAATCAAGCGCACAGATCATTCCCGTTTGTCGGATAGAAGCAACCTGTTTTAATTCTTGAAATTTTTGTAATTTTTTAAGCATGTAAGCCGCAGTTTTTTTGTTATTTTCTATAACATTATTGTTTTGGAAAAGATCCAAAGTCGCATTTGCGGCCGCACAGGCGAGTGCATTTCCGGTATAACTGTGTGAGTGCAAAAATGCTTTTTGTTCACTATAGTCGCAGTAAAAACTGTTATAGATGGCATCAGTAGTTAAAACGACAGAAAGAGGAAGGTAGCCTCCAGTAAGTCCTTTTGAAAGAACCATAAAATCAGGTGAGATTTTGGCCTGCTCACATGCAAACATAGTCCCAGTTCTACCAAAACCTACCATCACTTCATCAGCAATAAGATGGATTCCATAACGCTTACATGTAACACTAACAAGAGATACGAACTCCGGATGATACATATGCATCCCTCCAGCTCCTTGAACAAGTGGTTCAATGATAAGAGCGGATATTTCCCCTGCTCTTTGTTCACAAAGCTCTTCAAACTTTGTTGCGGCTTCAAGGGCTGATTCTTTGCTTTTATCTCGTGGAACTTCAGTCTGAATAGAACGGATCAAGAGTGGCTCATAAGTTTGTTTATAAAGTTCTACATCTCCTACCGATAAAGCACCAATCGTTTCTCCGTGATAACTGTTTTTGAGCGAAACAAAAAGTGTTCGTTTTTCCCCATTGTTTTTATGTGCATGATAGCTCATCTTCAGTGCCACTTCAATAGCGCTTGAACCATTATCTGCATAAAAACATCGATTAAGTCCAGCAGGCGACAACGCGACCAATCTTTTTGAAAGTTTTATAATTGGTTCATGTGTAAATCCAGCCAAGATAACATGTTCCAAATTATCGAGCTGGTCTTTAATTTTTTGATTAATATACTCGTTTGTATGTCCAAAAATATTTACCCACCAACTACTGATGGCATCAATATATTTATTGCCTTCAAAATCTTCAAGATAAACTCCATGGGCTTTTTTAATCGGCACGATGGGTAAAAACTCATGATCTTTCATTTGTGTACACGGATGCCAAATATGTTCTAAATCCTGATGCGATAACTCTTTGTTCTTCATAATCCAAATCCTCTTGTAAAATCATACCAAAACTACATAAAATCAAGATATTCATACCATTTAGAGCCCTATTTTATACAGCTTTAATACGAAATATCATAAAATAAGTGAATTTTACAGATAAGGTATATTATTTATGATTTCATGGATGCAAAAACACCGTAAGTGGTTAGTTATAACAATTTGGATTTCAACAATCGCTTTCATTGGTGCTGGCGTTGTTGGTTGGGGACAATATAATTACGGAAAAAAAGCAACTTCTGTAGCAAAAGTCGGAGATGTTGAGATCACAAATCAAGAGTTACAACAAAGTTATACAGAGCTATATAACTATTTCAGCCAAATGATGCAAGGCAAATTTGATGAGCAACAGGCAAAACAGTTTGGACTTCAAAAACAGGCTTTAAACCAGCTTATCAATCAAGCACTTATTATAAATCTTGCAAACAGTTATAACCTTAAGGTGAGCGATGAAGAGATTTTAAAAGCTATAACGGCACAAAAAGCATTTTTTACTAACGGTGTTTTTGACAAAGAACTTTATAAAACACTTTTATCAAGAAATAATCTCACAACAAAAGATTATGAAAACGGATTAAAAAAAGAGTTGCTCATCTCTAAAACCCTTGCTCTTTTTGCTCTTACATCAACACCGCTTGAAGAAAAATCTGTACAAACAGCTTTAAATGTAGCTGATAAACTCAACTATAAAGTATTAGATACATCTATGGTAAATGTAACTCCGACAGAAGAAAACCTCAAAACTCTTTGGGAAAGTAAAAAAGCAGAATTTATGACTGAGGCTGGCTATGATGTTTCTTATGTAGTTCAGCCTACAACTCACAAAGAGTACACAGCTGCTGAACTTACAGATTATTACAACGCAAATAAAATGCAGTTTACAGATGCCAATGGAAATATAAAAACACAAGCAGATGCAAAAGAACAAATCATAAACTTACTGAATCAAGATGCTACAAAGAAAGAATCTTTAAAAACTTATATCGCATTTAAAAAAGGTGAACTTGATAAAAGTATTCCTATAAAAAATGCTTTAGTGAACGGTTCGACTAGCATCTTTAATCAAGAAACACTCAAAGAGCTTGCAACACTTACACAGCAAAAAGCTTATATGAAACCAAAACTGATTAATAACGAATTTGTTATCATTAAACTCAACAAGATCATCCCATCTGTTCAAAAAAGTTTTGATGCAGCGAAACCTCAAGTAACTGCATTGTTTATGGCAACTGCGAGAGAGGACGCACTTTTAAAAGTTGCTCAAAGTTCTGTTACAACATTTAGCGGAACAAACACAGACTTTATAACAGTCAAAGACACAAAAGGGATGAGTGGATTAAACGCTCAGGAGGAAGCAGAATTCTTAGGTAAACTTTTTTCTGCTAACAAAAAACGCGGATTTGTTACACTTGCTAACAAAAAAATTGTTCTTTTCAATATTTTGGAACAAAAGTTGCTAAATGATTCCAAAGATAATGTAAACTCTCTTGTTTTAAAGTTTAAAACAGATTTACTCAATGAAAACTTGTTAAAGATGTTAAAAAAACAATATAAAACTGAAATATTCGTGGAAGGACTATAACTTGAGCAAAACTGTTTTAGCCATAGACATCGGTTCAACGAAAGTTTGTGCGATTATCGCCGAGATAGGTGATAATGATAGCGATATCCAGATCACAGGTTCTGGAAAAGCTAAAGCGCAAGGTGTAAGACGTGGTAGCATAACCAATATCGAACTTGCATCAAAATCAATCAAAACGGCAATAGCTGACGCAAAACGTATGGCTGGCACAGATATTAAAAATGCTGTCGTTTCTATCTCTGGAGCTTATACAAAAAGTTTAAACTCAAGCGGAATCGTCAATATTCCAAATAAAGAGATAAGCATCAAAGAGATCAATCGTGTTATGCACACTGCTCTGTACAATGCAAATATTCCAAATGAATATGAAGTACTTCATGCCCTTCCATATAACTTCAAAGTTGATGAGCAAGATTATATAGAAGATCCACTTGGTATGACGGCGACAAGACTTGAAGTTGAAACACATATCATCACAACACAAAAGTCAAATCTTCACAATCTTAAAAAAGCTGTAAAAGCTGCTGGTGTGGAAGTTGAAAATGTTATTCTTTCAGGATACGCTTCTGCAATCGCTACTTTAAATACTGATGAAAAAGAGCTTGGCGTTGCCGTTGTTGATATGGGTGGAAACACTTGTAATATAGTAATTCATTCAGGAAACTCTATCAAATACAATGATTTCCTTGGAGTTGGTTCAAACCATATTACAAGTGACCTTTCTATGGCTTTACACACGCCACTCAATATTGCTGAAAAAGTAAAAATGAACTACGGCTCACTCAATACTCCGAGCAATGATTTGATTGAACTTCCAATTATTGGTGATGAAAACTCAACCCATGAAGTTTCTTTAGAAGTTGTTCATAACGTTATCTATGCAAGAGTAGAAGAAACTTTAATGATCATCGCTCAGTCTATAGAAAAAAGCAGACTCAAAGAGCATTTAGGTGCGGGTATCGTTCTTACTGGTGGTTTTAGCAACATGGAAGGCTTACGCGAACTTGCAGTTGCAATCTTTGACAATATGCCTGTTCGTATTGGACAACCAAATGAGATGGGTGGCCTTTTTTATGATGTAAAAGGTGGCGAATATGCAGCTGCTGTAGGTCTTATAAAATATGCAGCTGATAATTATTCAACTTATGAAATTGATGTCAATAAACGTATGAGACATCATGGCGAAGCTCCATTACAAGATATCGTGTTTGAGACAGCTTTGGAAGAGGCGATGGCAGAAGAGCCGATACCGGTAACTCCACAAAACAGTGAGCCCGCATCAAGACTCTCTAGTCTGTCAAAACTTGCAAAGTTACCAAAGATGTCACCTCAAAGAGAAAGAAAACCGAATGAAACCGGCGTAGTTTCCAAGTTTTGGAACTGGGCAACACAATTATTTTAAGCAATCAAACCAAAGGAGTGAACAAGATGGATCCATTTTCAGTAGAAGAAGCAAGAGCAGCAAGCGGTGCTCGTATAGTAGCAGTAGGTGTTGGTGGTGGCGGCGGTAATATGATTGGTCATATGATTCGTGAAGGTGTTAGCGGTATTGAGATGATCGTTGTAAATACTGATGCTCAAGTTCTTGAGGAATCAGGCGCTGCAAGAAAGATCCAAATCGGTACAAAACTGACAAAAGGTCTTGGTGCGGGTATGAAGCCAGAAGTGGGCAAAGAGTCTGCTCTTGAAAACTATGATGAAATCCGTAGTGCACTTCAAGGTGCAGATATTGTTTTTGTCGCAGCAGGTCTTGGTGGTGGTACTGGTACAGGTGCAGCTCCTGTTATCGCTCAGATCGCAAAAGAGATTGGTGCTCTTACTATCTCTATCGTTACAAAACCTTTTGCTTTTGAAGGCAAAAAACGTCTTAAACTTGCAGAAATCGGTCTTGATGAACTTAAACAAGAAAGTGATAGTATTGTTGTTATCCCTAACGACAAACTTTTATCTATCATCGACAAAAAGCTTGGGATGAAAGACAGTTTCAAAATTGTTGACTCTGTTTTAGCGCAAGCTGTGAGCGGAACATCAGGTGTTATCCTTTCAAGTGGCGCAAATGATATTAACCTTGACTTTGCTGACTTACAGACAGTTATGAGTCACAAAGGTATGGCGCTTATGGGTGTGGGTGAGCATCAAGGCGAGAACGCTGCTTATGAAGCAATTAAAGCGGCTATCGAGTCTCCATTACTTGACAATATGTCTATCAATGGTGCTATGGGTGTTCTTGTTCACTTCAGTATGCATCCAAACTTCTCTATGATTGAGCTTGCAAGTTCTATGGAAATCGTTCATGAAAGCGCTCATGAAGATGCAGAGGTTATCTTTGGTACATCTACAGATGTTTCTCTTCCTGAAGATTATGTGCGTATTACTTTAGTTGCAACAGGTTTTGAAAAAGATCTTAAAACAAATAATGCGAACTTTGAACCTGAAGTAAAATCAGTAGCTCCAAGAGCTGTTGTACGCCCTAGACTTGTTGTTGGTGGAGATATCGGAGATGATTATCTTGAAGTTCCAACATATATGAGAAGACAACAAGACTGATCCTCTTTGTCCTCCTTTGCAAAACTGATTAAGGCCAAAACACTCCTTGGCCTTAATGAAAAAGCTTCCCTTACAGAAATAAAAATCAAATATAGAAATCTTATGAAAAAATGGCACCCTGATACAAACAAGGATGACTTTGAAACTGCCACACAAATGAGCGCTCAGATTAATGAAGCGTATGAAACAGTTCTATCTTATTGTAACAGTTATGAGTATCCGTTTGATGAAGAGTATTTAAAGAAGATTTCTCTCTCCCCGCAAGAATGGTGGGAAGAGAAGTTCGGAACAAAGAGAGATACTATCTAAGACGAAGTAGCATCAAACGTCTTACAAAAAGGACTAAAAGAGTAACTGCTAGTATCTTAAAATCTAACTCACTCCCTACATGTAAAGCATCAAAAGTATCACTATTTGTCGCTTCTCTGCCCATAGCCTGAAGTTCTAAGATCTTTGGAACATAGACAGCACTAAACATTAGTGAAGTAGCTACAATGAAAAATGCAGAGATCATGGCAATTTTATCTCTTTGCCCTGTTTTATACATAGCCACTTCATACAAAGCTACACAAAAGCTAAGGAAATATGTCACATAACTAAATCTCAAAAAGATCTCACTCATAATAACACCTGAGTTATAACGATCTATCAGAATGTCTACATGTAGGCTATCTGTATGAAAGATCACAGCCGCCACGATAACGCCTAAAACCATAACAGCTCCAAATGAAGCCGCGAGTAAAATCAAATAACTAAAGTCAGCGTACATTCTTTTATTCATTGTTTGCCTTTATTGTAAAACCTCTATCAAAGCCACTGAAGTCTTTGTAAAAATCTATCGTTTCAAAACTTTTATCTTGTAAAAAGTTTCTTATTTTATCCTCTTGGTCATAACCCATTTCGCAACTAAAATAGTTAATATCTCTTCTTAAAAACTCTATAAGAAGCTCTTGAATAATCTCATCTCCGACAGTTCCGCCAAACAGTGCATTTTGCGGTTCATAGGAGAGATTTGATTCTAACTTTACATTATCTGCTATATAAGGAGGATTAGAAACTAAAAAATCTATCTTCTCACATATTGGGTCAAGTAAAGAGCCAAGTCTAAGTTCGATCCTCTCTTCAAGTCCAAATCTTCTGATATTTTCTCTCGCTATTTTTAAAGCATCCTCAGAGATATCAACAGCGATAAATTTTGAATTAGGAAGGTGCTGTGCCAATACTATGGAAATGATGCCACTTCCTACCCCAACTTCAACAAAAGTAAGTTTTTCTTCTTTGTTAGTTACACGTTTTAAAACCTCATCAATAAGAAGTTCTGTCTCAGGTCTTGGAATCAGCGCACCATAATCGATAAAAAATTCCTGAGAATAAAAGCTGACTTTATTGATGATATATTCCAAAGGCTCATTTTTGGCTCGTCTTTTTGCTTGTTCAAAAAGTAACTCTCCATGTAAAGCAAGGTCATCTTTATGCATCATAAGCCATAGCTCATCACAAGCATAAGCATTCATAAGTAAAAGCTGCACTTCACGAGCAACTCTTTCAATCTTGCCATCTAAAACAGCAACAAGCTCTTTTTGAAGATCTGCTATTCTATAGTCGGACATGCACCCTCTAAAGCTGTTTTATCACCGCTAGCTATATCCATCCCTAAAGCTTTGAGTCGCTCAACGACTGGTGGATGGGTATAATGAAAAAAGATATACACAGGATGTGAAAGAGGAAAACTTTTGTTTTCAGTCACAAGTTTTTTCAAAGCATTTGCAAGGAAGAATTCACCGCCTACTCCGCTGAGTTTCGCACCCATTTTATCTGCTTCATATTCATTATGTCGACTTACCATTCCCATGATCGGCATCATAACAAAGCCAAGAACAGGCATAAAGATCAAAAATAGTATCATCACTATAGAAGGTGATTGGGAAACACCAAGTTCAAGATATAAACTTTCAGAAAGATTTCCAAAAATAAAAAACATCCCAAAGAGCATCGCTCCCATCATAGCCATATTTTTATAGATATCTCCATGAGCAAAGTGACCGAGTTCATGGCCTAAAACAGCAAGCAATTCTGTTTTTTCAAGCTTTTGAAGCAATGTATCAAACAAAACAACTCTTTTCGTTTTACCTAAACCGCCAAAGTATGCATTAAGTCTGGCATCTCTTTTACTTGCATCACTGATAAAAACTCCGCTGCTTACAAAACCTGTCGCATCCATAAGTTTTTGAATATCAGTTGCCAATTCTTTATCTTCAAGCGGTGTTAGCTTATCAAAGAACAGTGCTCTGATGGTAGGGAAAAGCATATTTATCAAAACGATCACACTAAAGATAAATACAAAGCTCCAAAACCACCAAAGTGCAAATGTACTCATAATAAGGTAGATACCCCAAATAACTATTCCACCAAAGATAATGCTCAAAACAAGTGTGACTAAAGTATCTTTTACAAACTGTCCGACGGTAGATTTATTAAATCCAAACTTTTCATCAAGACTAAACTTCTCATATATAGAAAAAGGCAACGAGATTAAAGAGTTAATCAAGACAAAACCAAGTACAACTACAACAGTTTCTAGTGCAGCATCTTGCATAAAAACAGCGCTATTTAAATATGTAATTCCAAATGAAAGCCAAGCTAAGACAACTACATAATCAACGATAGTTCTTGCAATAGAAAGACGCTCTTTAGCAACAGCATAATTTGCCGCTTTCATATATTCCACACTTCCCATCAAAACCGGAGTTTTTCGCTTTGCTTGAGAAATATATCCGATTTGCATGGTGCTCACGTATAAATTTATTAACACATAAAGAGAATATACTGTTATCAATGTCATAAGCATCTTATAAAACCTTTGTAAATGTTAGTTTATTCAACAGGAACATTTCCTATTTTTTTCTCTACAGGAAGAGAATCACTAACATTACCAAAATAAGTATAACTTAGAACATAAATTCCACCCATAACCAATCCAACTAAGATTATTAACCAAACAACTTTTTTCTTCTGTCCTTTGAGAGTATCATAATCCGAGATATCTTCCAATGTTGGTTCTGACATTTTGAATCCTTTTATTTTAAGTACCGTAATAATATCAAAATATCAAAATACAATGTTAAACAGGAGAAAGTAATCTGACGAATTAAGTTTATTTTTTTATCATTTTTATCGTCACTTAACGCTTCTTTAACATTTAAATGCTAAAATAATTATCATCTTAACATGTAGGCAGAATTATGAAAAAATATTTATTGAGTGCTCTTTTTCTTTTCTCATCTGGCGCTTTTGGGGATCAAGGATATGAGATATATAAAAATAACTGTATGCAGTGCCATGCTGAGCTTTTAACAAAAAAAGAAGCGATGGCGAATCTCAATAATCTAAAAGCTCCTTCAATGAATGAGGTTTCTAATCGTCTGAAGGAAAATATTATAATTGCTGACAAAAACGAAGATGTCAAAAAACGTGTTGTAATCGCTTTTATAAAAGATTATATTCGAGATCCTATGATCGGAGATGCAATGTGTCGTCCTGGAGCTGTTGAAAGATTTGGCGTAATGCCAGCTATTACACACCTAAAAGAGGATGAGCTTCAAGCTGTTGCTGAATGGATATATGAACGTTATGAAGATATAAAATTCTAAGTGATGGATCAAAATTTTTTAGAACTTATCGAACCTACTCCAAAAATTGAGAGTAAAAAATGTAAATTCATCGCTTTGCTACTCTCTCTTTCTCTTACTCATTCGCCTTTACTCGTGGGCATCGTTATTTGGTATTTTTATGATTATTTTTTTGCTGGAGCAACTTTGCTTATCACCTATTTAGTTATTGGTATCATCCGTTCACAACTCAGAAATGATGTCATTCCTATAAATCAAAGAGAATTTCATTATACTGATAAAGCAATAGCCGCATGGGTTGTTGCCAAACAGCTATGCCACGAGCGAAAAAATGAGGACTAAATCGAAATTCAAACAAGTATTCACAAGAGTTTAAGCCATAACATTACATAATACACGCAAATTTAGGAGAAATGTATGGCTAGTAGTGAAATAACTTTTTCAGATAAAAAATTTATTGTTTCTAAAACCGATTTAAAAGGTAAGATTACTTATGGAAACGCTCTGTTTTTATCTATTTCTGGCTACCCGGAGAGTGAGCTCATAGGAGCACCTCATAATATTTTACGCCACCCAGATGTGCCTAAACTTGTTTTTAAACTTTTATGGGACCATATTCAAAATGGCAAAGAGATTTTTGCCTATGTCAAAAATAAAACAAAACAAGGTAATTATTACTGGGTATGTGCGCATGTAACAGCTTCTTTTGATGATAATGGAAAAACAATCGGTTATCATTCGGTAAGACGAAGACCAAAACCAGAAGCTCTAAAAACCATCATCCCTCTTTACAGCGCACTTCTTGCGGCTGAAAGAAGCGGCGGCATGGCAGCCTCACAAAAACTTCTCGATACACAACTTGCACAATTAGGAAAAACGTATGATGAATTTATCTTCACTCTCTAAGGCACAGTATGCGAACATAGCTTCTTTAGGAGTTTTTGTAGTTACTTTTGTTCTTGAAGTTATTTTTTACGGATTTCATTTTCTCCAAATCCTTGGACTCCTGAATTTTGCGTTAGCTTGGGTTATATTTGCCAATGTTCGTTGGGCAAGAGAGTCTATTTCTCAAGTGGCTTCAGTTATTAAAAGAGCAGAGCATGGAGATCTTGGAGCGCGTATTATTGGTATCCATGATCATGCAGAAATGAATGATTTTGCTTGGAATGTGAATGATCTCCTAGATCAAACAGAAATATTTATGCGTGAGATTCAAGCAGGAATTGAGCATGCAAGTAATGATTTGTATTATCGCCGTATTCAGGGTGAAGGACTCTCCGGTCTTTTTAAATATAACTGTTCCTTAGTCAATAAAGGAATTGATGCTATGGAAGCGAGTTATCATCATATGCAGCGGGTGGCTATAAACTCAGAAATAACAACAATCGGTAATGGTGTGGCAGGCGGATTAACTATAATACAAAGTGATTTAGGAGAAAGCATTAATGCGCTATCTAATATCGCTCAGATAAGTCAGAAAACAGCCGACAATTCAAGTCAAACGGTATCTGAACTTGAAATCATTATAACTAAGCTTGGTTCTCTTTTGGAATTGGTTCAGGTTTCGACAAGCTCTATTAATGCACTCAATGAAAAAACAAATGAGATTAATTCTGTTCTTAATTTAATTAAAGATATCGCTGATCAAACGAACCTTCTTGCACTTAATGCTGCTATAGAAGCCGCACGTGCAGGAGAACATGGACGAGGCTTTGCTGTTGTTGCAGACGAGGTAAGAAAACTTGCAGAACGTACTCAAAAGGCAACAGGAGAGATCGGAATTGCCATTCAATCACTTCAACAAGATGCAGGTGAAATCCAAACAAATGCAGAAACTATGAGTGGTATCGCAAATGAATCTAGCGGCGCAATTGAAAACTTCCGAGATGTACTTTATGAGTTTAATACAGATGCCATTGAAACTTCACAGGCAGCCAGTATCGTTGAAGGTTCTACCTTTATTACTTTGGCTAAAATCGATCATATCATTTTTAAAACTAATGCCTTTAGTGCACTATTTAATGGAAAAACAACGCATACGTTTGCAGATCACCATAACTGTAGACTTGGTAAATGGTATGAAAGTGGTGCAGGAAAAGCACACTTTGCTCATTTACCGAGTTATGCAAAGTTGAATACACCGCATATGAGTGTTCATAATAGTGTTTTTGCAAATCTTGAATTCATTAAAGATGGGGATCATGTGTCTGAAAATAGAGATGCAGTGATGCAGAACTTTAAATCAATGGAAGAAGCAAGTAACGAATTATTTGGACATATGGATAAATTGCTAGCAGAATCAAAAACATCTGTGAAACAATAAAGTAAAAGCGGATCAAAAAATTTTTGAATCCGCAGACAAAAGACACTTCTATACAATAAGCTTCTATTAACGCTCTAAGCGTTATAATCCCGCCTATAAAAAGATCAATTTTCTTAAAAAAATCAGTTTTCTTGTAAACAAAAAAAATAAATATAAAAGCTTAACAAAGCCCGTCAAATAGGGAATAAAAAACAATGGCATTAGTAGACCTTTTAAACGTATCAAAACATTATGAAGCGCAAAAAATTTTAACAAATATCAATTTCCATGTCGATGAGGGTGAACGTATCGTTATCATCGGTAAAAATGGCAGTGGAAAATCAACTCTTATGAAGATCGTAGACGGTTCTCTTGAAGCCGATAGCGGAGAGCGTATCACAAGACAAAATCTTGAAGTGAAGATGCTCTCGCAGCGTCCTGAATTTAAAGAGGGACAAAACGTCAAAGATGCCGTCAAAGATGGGCTCAAAGAACTCATAGATGCTAAAATAAGATATGATGAGCTCTCCCTTTTACTTGCAGATGATTTTGAAAATAGATCTCTCCTTGATGAATCAGCCAAACTCGGCCATTATCTTGACCACCACAATGCGTGGAGTTTAGATGATAAGATAGAGCGTATCATAGATCACTTTCAGCTTAGAGAGTTTGAAGAAAAACCTGTTTTAATGCTCAGTGGAGGAGAACAGCGACGCGTCGCCCTCGCCTCTTTACTTTTACAGAAACCTGACGTTTTACTTCTTGATGAACCTACCAATCACCTTGATGTTTATATGGTCGAATTTTTAGAAGAGCTCATACTAAAAGAAAAATTCACCCTTGTTTTTATCTCGCATGACAGATATTTTATCGACCGTATTGCGACAAAGAGTATTGAGGTTGAAGACTGCAAACTTCGTGAATTTAAGGGTGGATATAGCGATTATCTCACTCAAAAAGAAGAGATACTTCGTACAATGCAGCAACAGCATGACAATCTTTTACGTCTTGTCAAATCTGAAAATGAATGGTACTCAAGAGGAGTACGTGCAAGGCTCAAGCGAAATGAGGGACGTAAAGCGCGTCTGATGGATCTGCGTGATGATGCAAAAGTGAACCCTGCAAAAATACGCAAGATGAGCGTAGAACTCGAACGTGAAGCCAAACATTTTAACCGTGATAAAAGTGTCAATAGACAAAAGATGCTTTTTGAAGTTGAAGATCTCGGCATTACTTTGGGCGAAAAAAAGTTGATAGAAAACTTTAGTGCCAGAATACTTCAAAAAGATGTCATAGCAATTGTGGGGCCAAATGGAAGCGGAAAATCAACACTTTTAAAAGCGCTTCTTGGACGTTTAAAACCCACATGCGGCGTCATTAAACAGGGTGAATTTACCATCGGCTATTTTGATCAACACAGAGAGATGCTTGATGATTCCAAAGACCTTATTGAAACTTTCTGTCCAAACGGCGGAGACCGAGTCGATGTACAAGGGCATAACATGCATGTCTACGGATATCTCAAAAACTTTCTTTTTCCACGAGAATTTTTAGATAAAAAAGTAGGCATACTCAGTGGAGGCGAAAAAAACCGTGTAGCACTCGCCCTGCTCTTTACTAAAAAAGTAGACATCCTTATCCTCGATGAGCCAACCAATGATCTTGATATCCCAACTATCAATATCTTAGAAGAAAAACTTACAAACTTCCCTGGTGCTGTTATCATCGTAAGTCACGATAGATATTTTGTCGATAAGATCGCAAAAAAACTCTTGATTTTTAAAGGCGATGGACAAATAGAAGAGAGTCATCAGCAATATTCTGAGTACTTAGAACTAGAACATGAACTCGCAGAATTAGCCGAGATGGAAAAAGAAAGCGCAAAAGAAAAACCAGTTGAGAGGGTGAAGCAAAAAGAGCTCAAACTGACATTTAAAGAGAAAATAGCCTTAGAAAAACTCCCTATAGAGATCGAGAAATTAGAAAAACTGATAGATGAAAAAAACGGCTGTCTTTCAAACCCTGCATGTTATGAAAAGATCGGTATTACAGTTTTAGCCGAGGAACTTCAAAAATTAAAAGAAAGTTACGAGCAAAAAGTAGACGAACTTCTTACCATCGAAGAAAAAGCAGAAGAGATTCAAGCGTTGTAAAGCTCTTGTTTGAGCTTATCACCCAAGTTGTCATTTACTGAAAAACTTAGGTTACATAATCAGACCTTTTTTAGTTTTTTTCTAACAATTGCAACTTCTTAAACTATATCTTCAAGACTAGTGTCAAACGAACTCTAAAATTGGGCAGTTAAATTAAAAAAAAGTTACATTCTGAAACTTAAACCACCTCTTGTTTTTCTACTGTTTTATTTGAAGATTTAGCTCCAAACTTATAAATATCTGAATTGATAATTCCTGATTCTTTTTTTTCCTTCAGCCTATAACTTTCTCCTTGTATATTGATTACATGTGAATGATGTAGTATCCTATCGAGTATAGCAGTTGTCACAACTTTGTCTCCTCCGAATACTTGTGCCCATTGACTGAATACTAAGTTTGAAGTAAATATGGTTGCACTTTTTTCATATCTTGCAGAGATGATTTGAAAGAAGTGGTTGGCATCCTCTTTGGACATATTAAAGTATCCGATTTCATCAATAATAAGAACAGATGGAGTGGCAATATTTTTTAAAAACGCGTCATATCGTTTCTCTCTTTTTGCTTTATTGGCATCAGAGATAAGCTCCATTATTGATGTAAATCTCACCTTGTATCTATGCATGACAGCTTTATATGCCAGAGCAATTGCAAGATGTGTTTTTCCAACACCTGGTTGTCCTAAAAATATAATATTTTCATGTTTTTTGACAAACACAAGAGATGCTAATTCTTCTATTTGTTTAGAGTTCACACCTATGGTAAAACTATAATCGAACTGTTCTATAGTCTTTATGGCAGGAAACCCTGCTAACTTTGTCAGAGTGCTTTTAGAACGATTCATTCTCTCATTAAATTCAACAGCTAGGAGTTCTTCTAGGTACTGCGAATAGTTCCAACTCTCTTTTGCTGCTAGGAGAGATATCTCGTTATACTGTTCTAGTATGGATGGGAGTTTTAGTTCTTGGCATAACTGCTCAATATTTGTGTTTAATTCCATAACAGACTCCCATTCATAGAACTTCCAGCATAACTAAGTGCCACAAGTGCTGTAAGTGAAGGGATAAATGCATCATAACTTTGCATGTCACGATTTGGAATATACACTCCTTTCATCTTTGCAGTAGATTGAAAAATCTTCTGATTTTTGGCTAAAATAACATTTATAGCCTTTGGATGGATACCCAAATAAGGTTTAGGTAGAGGTAACAGGTGGTAGCGTTCCTCTGCTAAAAGTGCAAATGGTATTTGAAGTGTTGTTTGATGAATTCGTTTATTGGCAACATCATCAAGCCATTTGATAACTTCAGCATTTGCATTATCTATATTCATGCTGTATCTCTTCATAGCAAGTCTCACACTCAGACTATTGTGAAAACTATATCTCAAGTAGTGATTGAATCTTTCAACTTTTCCTTTGGTCTTCGCACGGTAAGGTTTACAAACTCTTATCTTAAATCCGCAGTGTTTAGCGAAATCCTCAAACATGGAATTTAATTGGTGTTTGCCGTATCCATAAGCATTTCTCTTTGTTATCACTGTACGCATATTGTCATAAAGTGACTCTTTGGGAACGCCTCCGAAATAACTAAACGCATTGAGATGACATGAAATCAGTGTCTCAAGTGTTTCATCTTCAACATACTCTACATAAGAAGCTCTGCTGTAGCCCATAGTTGCAACGAATGCTGAAAGATTATCTTTAGGAAATTCTATCCAATCCACCTGCATCTGCTGCCCAGCTTCTGTCTCAAATCTGATAAGTTGTTCTTCTTCTTTTGCTCTTTTTCTAAGATCATATCTTTGCATTACTGTTTGTAGCCATCGGAGGCTTCCAAGGTATCCTAGTTTTACAATCTCATCATAGATTACAGTTGTTGGAATCTCTATTTTCTTCTCTTTTGCTATCTCTAGCATATGTGCAACATGTGGTAAATACTCATCAACTAAATTTTCCACAGGAGCTTTTGAAATTACAGGAATATAACTTTCTGGTTTATTGGCGTATTTACGAACTGTCTCTCTGCTTATTCCAAGCATTTTCGCTATTGCAGACTTACTCATACCTTCTTTGAGCCACTTATGTATCATTTTTATATCTCTCCTTTTTAACACTAAACCTCCTATTTCAAAATGAAATTAAAGTTTAGCAAAACTAATTTATTAGTTTAAGGTTCAAAAATCAAAATATAACTTTTTATGATTTACTGACTGCCAAGTTTAGCAGTTCGTTTGACACCATGTAGAGTGGTTAAATCTGTCGTTGTATTTGAAACTGTCATTTCCCGTATTGTACGGTGG
>CAISHH010000085.1 GCA_903885085.1 uncultured Campylobacterales bacterium | reverse complement strand
GATTAACAATTATAAGTTGGTTGCGGAAACAGGATTTGAACCTATGACCTTCGGGTTATGAGCCCGACGAGCTACCGAGCTGCTCTATTCCGCGATGTACAAACAAACAAGCTAAACCTGTTGTTGGGCCGAAATTATATGTAAATCTTCTTATTTTGTCAAGTAAAATTTTCCTTTTATAATCCTTTTTAGCTTAGTTTGAATATAATCACTCACTAATTTACAAATAAAGAAGATTTTATGACACCCATAGACAGAGTTTTAAGAGCAATAGAAGATATTAAAAAAGGAAAAATGGTGATCATGGTCGATGATGAAGATCGTGAAAACGAAGGTGACTTAGTTTATGCATCTGTTTTTTCTACACCTGAACATGTAAACTTTATGGCGACAAAGGCGAGGGGACTTATCTGTGTAGCGATCAGCAAAGAGATAGCGACAAGACTTGAGCTCAACCCGATGGTAAGCTCAAATACCTCTATGCATGAGACAGCTTTTACTGTTTCTGTGGACGCCGCAGATGCTAAAACAGGTATCTCTGCGAGTGAGAGAGATATGGCTATTCGTATTTTGGCAAACCCGATAAGTCATAAAACAGATCTTGTAAAACCAGGGCATATCTTTCCACTGATCGCAAAGGATGGTGGGACGTTAGTACGTACAGGTCACACGGAGGGTTCAGTCGATCTTTGCCGTCTTTCAGGGTTAAATGAGAGTTCTGTAATCTGTGAGATCATTAAAGATGATGGAACAATGGCGCGTCGTGATGACTTAGATATCTTTGCAAAAGAGCATGATTTAAATATCATCTATATTTCTGATCTTGTAGAATATAGACTTGCAAATGAGATTTTAGTGACTCAAGTTGGCGAAGAGCAGATAGAATTTTTTGGTGTAAAGGTAAAAAAATATAGTTTTGTAGATCATAATAAAATAGAGCATACGGCGATTGTTTTTCATAATGTCGGATCTGTTTCTAATGTAAAAGTTCACAATGTTTTGCCTGATATCGATCTGCTTTTAAATCAACAAAAATATAATCATCTTGTCGATTCGATAGAGTATCTCAAACAAAACAGTGGGGTTTTGGTCTTCATTAACAAGCCAGCTCATGAAGTGAGTGCATCGATGAGAGAATATGGCATCGGTGCGCAGATACTCAAATCCTTACATGTAAAGAGTATGAATCTCATCACCTCTTCAAAACAAAAAGAGCTTATTGGTCTTGGCGGTTTTGGGCTTGATATTCATGAGATGGTACATTTATAAAATAACTTTCCTCGTACTTGCTTGATGGATTCCAAAACATCCATCCGCTTGTATTTGCATCTTTGCACGCTTTTATCTGTGCTTGGATCTCTTTTTCTTTATAATTTCTTCTATCAAATGCATAATCTCTAAATGCCTGTAACCAAGGGCGAACTCTTTTTGGTTCTATGCGATCATAAATATTTTCTACACTTTTATAGATGATCTCATAAGGATAGGCTGTTGGATTTTTATATCCTGCAGAACCCTCTGCAAATCCTGACGGATAGAGCATTGGAGAAATATAGTCCGCATATTTTGCAAGTGAAGTTATCGTATGTCCGATGTATGTGTCATCAGTGACCCAACAGACCATTCCATAGGTATCGATTGAGACAAATGTGCCATACGGACGTAGCTTTGCTTGCGCAGTACGGATAAAATTAGAAATAGCATTCATACGAGTTTCTTGATTATTTATTTGGCTATACTGGATCGATTTATCAGCAGGAAAGCGTACATAGTCAAAGTTGATCTCATCAAATCCGTGTTTGGCGGCATCTGCTGCAATGGAAAGTACATAATCATAAGATTCTAATGTATAAGGATTTACCCATGCCATCTGATCTTTAGCATGGTAAAACTCACCTTTTGGATCACGAATGGCAAACTGTGGATAGTTTTTTGCTCGCATGTCATCTTTGAAAACTACGACACGAGCGATCATATAAATATTTTTTGCCTTCATAAGTGCCATAAATTCATCTATATTTTTGATAGTTCTATGTGTCCATACATCCATTTGATTTGCAACTTCATAATCTGTTTTATAAGATGTCCATCCATTTTCATTTTTCACATCGACGACGATAGAGTTTATCTGTTTGTCGTCTATCATCTTCATAATTTTTTCTAAGGTTTTAGAATCTAGACTCGCACCCCAAAAAGAGAGGTAAAGAGCTTGTATGTGGATTGGAGAGATGTAGCATTTGAGTGTAACAAAACGTGTATCGTTGAAAAAGCCGTAAGGTCTGTATCCGTAAGCCTTGACATGTAAAACCTTCTCATTGGAGTTTATAACAAATTTTCCGTTTTTATCGCTTAAGACTTCAGTTTTTGTATCAAATACTTTGGCAGAAGCAATTGGCATTCCCGTAACTTTGTCAATTAATACTCCATAAGTAGAGGCAAAGATGAAGGTCGGTAATAAAATAAGTAGTAACTTGAGCATGATAATCTCTTAAGTCGTGTATAATTTTGTAAAGCGATTATAGCCTAAAAAAGGGATGTGCAATATGGATTACTACTTGTCAGTTTTGATAATATTGTTTCAAATCGGTGTGGGTATTTTCTTATTTTATATTCTTTTTTCACGATACAAAAAGAAAAGATTGCAAAAAATTCTCAATGCTCCATTTTTAAAAGAGCATGAAGCAATTCTTTTGAAAATTCCACATTACAATAAACTCAACCAAACGGATCAAAGAGATATCCAAAAATCAATAATGCTTTTTATAAATACTAAAGAGTTTATAGGTGTGCATTGCATTGTCACGATGGAGATGAAGCTTGTTATAGGATTTTATGCTTGTTTACTTCTCTTGCATGTAAGCAAAGAAAACTGCTATGAAAATCTCAAAACCATTATCATCTATCCAAATACTATTATTTCAAAAGAGATCCGCTCAAACGGCGGCATCTACACAAATGAGCGATTTTTACTCGAAGGACAATCTGCAAGTGATACAGTTGTTCTAAGTTGGCATGAAGCAAAAAAAGAGGCATATCATCCAAGTCATGGCAATGTTATCATCCACGAGTTTGCACATGAGATCGACTTTATGGATGGAAAAGTTGATGGTGTTCCACCTATGCCTGCATCAAAATATGAAGCTTGGGCGAGGAGTCTCGGCAGAAATTTTATCGCTTTAAATAAAGTGGTACTAAAAAATAGAGAATGGGGGAAGTACAAGTTGCTTGGCAGTTATGCAAGCACCAATGAAGCGGAGTTTTTTGCAGTAATCACAGAGCTCTTCTTTGAAAAACCAAACGCGCTCAAAGAAGAGTTCCCCGACCTTTATAACGAACTCTTGGGTTTTTACAAAATAGAATTTTTGGAGTAGCAAATAAGCCTATCTTCCTCTTTCTCCGAAAAAACTGAAACCGACATATACAACGACAACAACTATCAAAATCATTGCCATATCTGAATAATCGAGTTGCATTTAAACTCCTTAACTTATATTTTACTGGACGCAAGATACTTTTTTATAGACGTATATTGTATCTCAAATTAAAACTCTAAAGTAAGCTGTTGTGTTTTTTTTGTAAAAAAACTTTTTTCTAAGAGGGTTTTATCTTGTTCGGCGATGAGTGCAAAATGAAAGTCCGTACTTTTTAAAATACTGATAATATCTTGTTGTGTTGTATAAGTGAAAATATTTGCCAACCTTTGTGTTTCATCTATTTTATTTATTGGCAAGATATAGACCAGTTTTGCCCAGTTTGCTTGATTTTGTAAAAAAGTTATTTGAGACTCTATAAACTCAAAATCACTCTCAAATATCAGGACTTTGTCACTTGTTCCAAACTCTTTTACTTCAAAATTTTTGTTCGTAAATACAGGTTCAAAATGAGAAAGATGTTTAAAAGAATTGATTTTGAAATCGATTTTTTTCTCTTTAAAAAGTGATAAAAGAATCTCTAAAAAGGGGATAAAAAACACGGACAGAGCTTGTCTCTCATAGTAGATATCATCATAGATAAAAGAGGTCTCAAAAAGTGTTTGTTCGATAATACTAATATTTGCGTCGGCACTCTTTGGCATCTCTTCAAGATGCGTGAAAATATCCTTACATATAAAGGTGTGTGAGAACAAAACGACAGCATCTTGTGGCATCTCCCAAAGCTCTTTAAAAGTGTTATAGATATCTCCGCTAAGAGATTTAAAACGCTCATTAGTGGATATTTGAGAGGAAAGATCAAGGGTGATTGCATCGCATTCATAAGCAGAAATATTTTTATCTAAAAGGTGGAATCGTAAAATTTTTAACAGAGCAGTTGCTATATCATCAACTTTGATCCAAGCAATCTCGCTATCACACATCTGCATAGGAGAATCAAAAAGAATCCCATACGCACCGTTTTGTATGGCAAGCTCTATTTCACTGCTTTCTTTAGCGACGAAAAGAGAGCCTCTTTTGACACTCTTTACCTCGTAAGTAATGCCGCTAAAATCACTAACGTAAGGAGAATTTAGAAGTGTTGCATGGGTTAATGCGATGACATTTTCTAATCTCATCCAATCGGTGTGCCCGCTTTTCTAGGTTTTTCAGGACGGATAAGACAAAGTCCATCTTCATCTTTTGCAGCTAAAAGCATACCTTCAGAGAGAAGTCCCATAAGTTTTGCAGGTTTAAGATTTGCTACGACACACACTTGTGTATTGATAAGTTCTTCTGGGCTATAAAATTCTCTTATTCCAGCAAGGATTTGACGAGGAACTTCTTCACCGACATCTACTCGAAGTTGGATAAGTTTTTTACTTTTTGGAACTTCTGTGGCATCTAAAACAGTGCCGATTTTTAAAGCTGTCTCGAAAAACTGACCGATTTCTATAAGATTGTCACCTTCAACCGTTGTCTCTTTTTTCGCTTCCATCTTTTTTGGTTCAGCTTTTACTTCCACAGCTGAAGCCTCTTCTTTTGCATTATTGTCTTGCATCAAAGGCTCTTCAACTCGAGGGAAAAGTGGTGGAACTTGTTTGATGACAAAAGGTTTAAGCAGAGCTTTTTCTAAGACGATAGCTTTATAAGATTCGCTGTCTATTACAAATCCAAATGCATCTGCAACAGTTGATGTCGTATTTGGCATTACTGGATGCAGTGCTACTGCGGCTTTTGCTAGGACATTGGCAACAAGGGCAACTGTTGCGAGTGCTTCATCTTTTTTGTCTTCTTTCATTTTTACCCAAGGAGCATGTTCTTCAATCGCTTTATTACCGATGCTAAAGAGTTTCCAGAGTTCTTCTAGGTATCTATGTGGCTGAAGATTTGTGATATATTCATCCAAACTATCTAAGATGATATTTGCTTCGTTGATCTCTTTGGTGTGGTATTTTAAAACATCCACACTGTCGATGTGAAATTCAGAATATTTCCCACTCATACCGATTATACGGTTTAAAAGATTTCCAAGATCGTTGCTAAGATCTGAATTTATACGGTCGATGAATGCACGTTGAGAAAAGTCACCGTCTTGACCAAATGGAACTTCACGAAGCATGAAATATCTGAAGTTTTCTAAGCCATATGCTTCGCTAACCTCTTTTGGAGAGACGACATTGCCTTTTGACTTACTCATCTTTTCGCCATCTCTTGTCCACCAGCCATGTGCGCCGATATGTTTAGGAAGTGGCAGATCAAGACTCATCAAAAATGCAGGCCAGTAGATTGCATGAAAACGTAAGATATCTTTTCCAACAAGGTGCATCTGTGCAGGCCAGTAACCCATATCTTTTTCATCTTTTCCATATCCAAGAGCTGTGATATAGTTTAAAAGAGCGTCAAGCCAAACATACATAACATGTTTGTCATCATTGAAAGATTCAGGAAGAGCAACGCCCCAAGTGAAGCTTGTACGTGTTACAGAAAGGTCATGAAGACCATTTTTTACAAAGTTTATAACTTCATTTCTTTTTGAACGTGGAAGGATGAAATCAGGATGAGACTCGTAATATTCTAAAAGCGGTTTTTCATATTTTGAGAGATTGAAAAAGTAGCTTTCTTCTTTGACAATGCTTGTTGCACGCCCACAATCTGGACAAAATTCGCCATCGATGAGCTGAGTTTCAGGGAAAAAAGTCTCACAACTTACACAGTAATGACCTTCATAATCACCTTTATAGATATCGCCTTTTTCATACATCTTTGCAAATGCGTGTTGGACACCTTGCATATGGTAATCATCAGTCGTTCTAATGAACTTGTCATAACTGATACCAAAATCATCCCAAAGGTTTCTAAAAGTCGCACTGATTTCGTCTGCGAACTCTTTTGTGGACTTGCCATTTTTCTTTGCAGATTCTTCGATCTTTTGACCATGCTCATCTGTTCCCGTTAAAAAGAAAACATCTTCACCCTTAAGTCTGCCGTAGCGTGCGAGTGTATCAGCTATAAAAGTTGTGTATGCATGACCGATGTGCGCTTCGCCGTTAACATAGTATATTGGCGTCGTTATATAGTTTTTCATAAAATCCCTATCCGTTTAAAATTCAAATCCACCGGTCTGTCCTTTTGACATCGAGTCATATACAGCCGCTATATATTTGTTTCTGAGTTCACAGCCAATGTATTTTTCACATTTACTGCAGCTTTCAACTGTTTTTTCTTCTTGACATTTTTGGATTTCGACTATCATCAAATCTAGTCTCTCTTCAAAAATATCAGTTTCTTTCATAGACATCTTTTACTCTTGAAATTTCATATTTTGAGCCAAAAAAACATGGTGATGTATCGTGTACATGAGCGCATGAAAGTCCAAGAAGGTCATTCTTGCCATCAATCGCTTCACCGCCTGCTTTGGTGTACATGTAAGCAAAAGGAAACACTTCAAAAAGCTTGCGAAGTTTCCCCTCAGGTTTGTCAGAAGTCGCAGGATAGGAGAAAAGTCCGCCGCCTTTGAGAAGAATCTGATGTAGATCTGGAACCATTCCACCTGAATAGCGAAGTCTATAACCCTCTGCGAAGAAAGAATCTACAAGCTCTTTATGGTAAGGAAGCCAGTTTTGTTGCGTGCCTCCTGGAGCGTTAAGTTTCCCTTTTTCATTCAGACGGATCTCTTTTACAAATTCAAAATCTCCCGCTTGAAGAAGATAGAGTTTGACTTTATTTTCAGCAAATACCATCTCAACACGAGGACCATAAACAATGTAACAAGATGCGACCATTTTGTCTGCACCAAATCCGCCTTTGTATATTCCAAAGATAGAACCTACACTCAAATTTACATCAATAAGCGATGAACCATCAAGAGGATCATACGCGATGAAGTAGGGCGCATCATCTCTGAATTTCATCGCATCTTCTTTCTCTTCACTTGCAATAGTGTTTATAGATAAAACACGGCTAAACTCCTCTTCGATGATCATGTCGCATTTGATATCGAGCTGAAGTTGAGTCTCTCCAGAACTGTTTTCAGATTCAGAATATCCAAAATCTTTTACATCTATCGCAGTTTTGATCCGTTTTGCACTTCTTTGTATTGCATCAAATATATCTCTCATTTATACTTCCTTCGCATTTTTAAATATCCATTCTATCACTTCGTCTGTATTGTTTAAATCCAGAATATTGACATTTTTTGGGATCTCATATTTTTTAATATCTATAGTCTCATCAACTGCAAGCGCATCCATATAATCAAAATAATCTTCATCAAGAGAGTTTCTGAATACGCTGATACGCGGCAGAGGCAGGCCTTTTAGACCCTCTACAAGTAAAATATCAAACTCTCCAAAAACCCGTATCATTTCACCCAGTTCTTTATATCTGTTTGAAAAGTATGTTGTACGCGCAGGAGAAGTTACTATAACTTCCGCACCTGTATCTGTAAACTTATAACTGTCTTTGCCCTCGACATCAAACCTTGCTTTATCTTTTGGATCATGCTTGATAATGGCGACCTCTTTGCCATGCTCATGGATAAGCTTTCTTGCAATTTTGAGTATTAATGTTGTTTTTCCGCTGTTTGAAGGGCCAGTAAAAGCCACTGCTATTCTCTTTTTCATCTTTGGATTATACTTCATACTCATTAAAAAGTTGTTTAAGATATAATTAGAAATCTTAAAATTTTCAGGTTTTCTCTATGCACTTTTCTTTACATGTAAGCTTTGTCTTAACAACTCTTTTAGTATTTTCAGGATGTACAACAAATAATGCATTTTCAAGATTTCATTTTACTGCTGTAAAAGAGCAGGCTGTTGCGAGTCTAAGAACTTCAAAAATCAATCTGAATAATGATGTTGTTGGGGTTGTATCTAGCATTTATCTTAATGAAGTAAATCCTCAGAAATACAATGGTATGGAATATTTTTATATAGCAGTTTATACAAAAAACAAAGATACCTTGTCTGATCCAAACAGTATAGTCGGGAGTAACATGGTTGTAAAACTAAATGATGCATTGCCTGTGAAGATAAAAAAACTGGATCAAAAAAATGAGTTTGAGGGATTGATAGCGCTCGATAATAGCTGGACTAGCTATTATCTCGTAGCCTTTCCGCCGTCACAGAGTGATAAACTTTCGTTTATTCTACAAGATGGGAAATTTGGTTCTCTGCCTTTAGTTTATCAAAAAAATGAACTATAGAAAAATCTTCATGCAGGATTTTTTTGTAGATAGCGTAGTTTGCTAAAACTCTCTTTCCGTACTCTCTACTTTCAACATTCGTCATCGTATCCATACTTAAAAACGGTTCATACGCTCCAGTTGTAAATTTACCAGATTGAATATATCTTTTCGTAAATCCAAGACCACCATTGTATGCATAAGCTTTAAAGAGAGGATTGTCTAACTGTGTATTTAACCAAGCTAGATGCTTGATTGAAAA
The DNA here is from genome assembly GCA_903885085.1 of uncultured Campylobacterales bacterium. Lineage (GTDB taxonomy): Bacteria > Campylobacterota > Campylobacteria > Campylobacterales > Sulfurimonadaceae > Hydrocurvibacter. The sequence continues at coordinate 3,128 of CAISHH010000085.1, read as the reverse complement.
TGAGATATTTGTTTTTGGATCAAACATATCACTGTAGCAAGAGATTTTATTTGGCATCTGTTTGTTGAGATTATCAACTAGAAATGGCATTAATTGCATAAGACCCAACGCATATGAGGAGGAGATGACAGATGGTATAAACTGGCTTTCCTGACGCATAAGAGCATATAAAAATGCCTTGTCATCATTACAAAGAGCTGAAGTATACTCTGTATAAGGCATAATGTAATTTTCCAATTTATATGCATTTGCTTTTTCAAGAGTATAGCCTTCAAGCACTAACATGTTTTTTTTGCCATAATCATCTGCCAAAGAATGAAGATCATTTTTTGGAGTTGCATTGATTGTTTTTTTCATCTCTATCCATGCAAATGGATCTTCAATACATTTGGATTTTAAGGTTTTACCCTCAGCTGTAAAATAGTTTGTTGTATCAATGTTTAAAATCTCTTTAGCGTAGAGTGTATAAATATTGATATTTATACTTTGTGCGACTTGTTTGAGGTACTTCATATCTTGAGTAATAAGATATTTCCAAAATATTGTTTTATCTTTATCTATCTGACTTAGAGATTTTTTATTTGAAACATCAAGGTAGCTAAGAGCCAATTCTTTTTTATTTTCTAAGAGATAGTGCATCGCCATAAAAAAAGTGCTGCTAGCATCGAGTTTATTTGGATCTATTAAAGTGAGAAGTGGTACGAATTGATCCATTTTTTCATCATTGATCGTTGCTTCAACAAGTTTTGAGATTTTGGATGAGCCAGAGATATATGTCATAAACTCTTTTGAATAAGCGTGGTTAAAATGATCTTCTCTATATTTTTTTCCCGCACCATTCATAACCGTTAAAACATCTGAAGGATTGTACTTCACGAGTGTTGCTTCATTCATATCAGAACTCATAATATCCAAGTAGTTTTTTGTTTTCTGTACAAAAACACGCTGTTGGAGTTGTTTGATCTGAGGTTTGGTGTAAATAGCAGCAGCCCACGGAGTCATGGCAATTTGTAGACAACTATTATCATCGAGTTTAAGAAGTTCATTTGCCGAAATAGTCATACATTTTGCGATATATTGTATTTCAGGACGAGAAGTCTTTTTAGCATACATAAAGAAGAGTTTTGTGTTAACATTTTCCATCTGATCAAAGGCTTTATCTGCTTGATCTGGTGTAATATCCTGCTTTAAAAACTGCCAGATGAGAAAATTCTTTGCTCGAGAAGCAGGTTTTGAATTGATCTCATCAAGAGTGATTTGTGCAGAGAGTAGGGTGCTAAGAAGTAAAAGCCACAGTTTCATTTAGTACACGAGCCTTAAAAGTCCAGCTTTAAGAATAAGCATAATTACCTGTAACGCGATAACAATGATAAGTGGTGCAAGGTCGATACCATTAAAAACAGTTGGAATGAAGCGTCTTACTAAATTGTAAGCCGGTTCACTGAGGCGATATAAAATCTGTACAAGCTGATTACGCGGATCTGGATTGACCCAAGTGATAAGTGCGGCAATGATAATTACCCAGATATAAACATTTAACAGCGTAAGAAAGATGCTGCCGATACCAAAAATTATCTCACTCATTTGACTATCTCCTTGATATAGTTTTTAAGGAACGGATAAATGTCCGCAAGCTCTGGACCATGTTCTGCGCCTGTTAAAAGAAGACGAAGCGGTTTAAAGAAGTTTTTGCCTTTAAGACCTGATTGTTCGATGATATGAGTTTTAAAAGCCTCGAATTCTTCAAAATGGGGAGCATTTTTGATAATCTCTTGCATTGTGGCAGCTTGCTCTGAAAACTCTTCTGGGATCTCTTTTGGTGCAAAAATAGGTGCTATTTTGGCTCTGAGTTCTTTTAAAGTGCTTACTTCATCTAAAAATATTTTTGCAACTTCTCCGATATCATCATCAGCAAAACCAACATAACGAGAAAGCTCTTTAGCATCAAGGAGTCTTAAATGCTCTTTGTTGATAAATTTGAGTTTATCGAGGTCAAAACGTGCGGGAGCTTTAGATATAGAGTGGATATCAAACCATTCTATTGCTTCTTCTAATGTAAATATCTCTTTTGGCGGTTTATTACCGATAAGGATAAGATAGTTTGCGATGGCTGAGGGCAAATAACCCTCTTCAAACATCCATTTGACACTTGAAGCATTGTCACGTTTACTCATCTTTTTGCCTTCATCATTTAAGATAATAGGAAGATGTGCGTATTCCATCTTTTTGTCATATCCAAGAGCATCTCTTATGGCAATCTGTTTTGGAGTATTGCTTACATGATCTTCGCCGCGAATGACTAAAGAGATGTCAGCCAACATATCATCAACTGAACATGCAAAGTTATAAGTTGGAGTTTTATCTTGGCGCATAATAATAAAGCTATCGATATCATCAGGAGAAAAAGTGATCTCACCTTTGATAAGATCTTTTATCGTGATCGCTTCTTGTGGTTTTTTAAGACGAACAACAAAAGGGTTCAAATTATCTATGACGAGTTCTGCTGGAAGATTTTCGCAAGCTCCATCATAACGATATGCTTTTTTTGCTTCTTTTGCTTCTTCTCTTTTTTTCTCTAAAGTTTCAGGCTTACAAAAACAGTTGAAAGCTTTCTTTTCATGAAGAAGTTGTAAAGCCATCATAGAGTGAAAACGAAGATTGTTGCTTTGATACATAAGCTCTTTGTATTCGATCCCAAAAATACCTAAGATCTCTAAGATCTCTTTGTCTTTTCCTTCGATATTACGCTCTTTATCTGTATCTTCGATGCGGATTAAAAGAGATTCATTTCTCTGTTTTGAAACTATATAATTAAAAAGGGCGACGCGAAGATTGCCGATATGCATATCGCCAGTTGGACTTGGGGCAAAACGTAACATATAAATTCCTAATTTTTTTGTGAAATTGTAACTTAAGTTTGATTTGTAAAAGATTAAAAGGATAAATAATTATGAAGTTTAAAGAAAAGAAGTGGTGACTCCAAGGGGATTTGAACCCCTATGGCAAGGATGAAAACCTTGAATCCTAACCATTAGATGATGGAGCCATCTTTACAGATGGTTTATATCTGAGCCGAAATTATATCTTTTAAAATCTTAAAAAAATATAAAATCGGAGAGTTTTTTTAG
>CAISHH010000084.1 GCA_903885085.1 uncultured Campylobacterales bacterium | reverse complement strand
CTCTGAAATAGTCTCTTTTGTGGATAATCTTAGTGAATTAAATACTGATAATGTAGATGATAAATTTTCTATGACAAATCAAGCAACATTTACACGTGAAGATATTGAAAATTGTGATCGCACCATCAATGATAATATCCTCAAAAATGCCCCTGATAGCGCAGATCATTTCTTCATAGTTCCAAAAATTATAGAGTAATTTATGATCACAGTTCATGGAATAAAAAATTGTGACAGTGTTAAAAAAGCTTTAAAATTTTTACAAGAAAATGGGATTGAATACTCTTTTAGAGATTTTAAAATTTCTCCGATAGATTGTAATGAAATAAAAGAGTGGCTCGATCACACAACAATAGATAAACTTTTGAATTCCAAAAGTACAACGTATAGAAAATTAAATCTTAAAGAACTCTCTCTCACTGCTGATAAAAAGATTGCTTGGCTGTGCAAAGAAAATCTTCTTATAAAAAGACCTGTTATACAATACAAGAGTGCTATAATTGTCGGCTATGACAAAGATCACTACGAAATGGAGCTATTATGAGTGAAGAAGTCCAAAAATTAGATATAAAAAAACTTTTAAAAAGTGTTGTTGCTTACAAAGCTTCTGATTTACACTTGGTTTCTCATGCTGAACCTCAAATCAGAATAGATGGAAGGCTTGTTCCCTTAAATCTTCCACAACTTGATGGAGATATGATCACAGATATGGCCTATGCTCTCCTTACAGAAAAGCAAAAGAAAGATTTTGAAGAGTTTAATGAGCTGGACTTTGCGATTATGCTTCCTGATGTTGGCCGATTTCGTTGTAACTACTACAAAACTATGGGTGATATCGCTTGTGCTTTTCGTATTATTCCAACTGAAATACCTTCACTTGATGATCTCAACGCAAAAAAAATCTTTAAAGAACTAATCAAACGCGAAAAAGGGCTTATCCTAGTTACTGGACCTACGGGAAGCGGTAAATCAACGACTCTTGCGGCGATGCTAAACGAGATCAATGAGACAGAAAAGAAACACATTATCACCGTAGAAGATCCTGTCGAGTTTGTCCATAAAAACAAAAAATGTCTCTTTTCTCAAAGAAATGTCGGAACTGATACAAATGGATTCCATACGGCCCTTAAATATGCCCTGCGTCAAGATCCTGATGTTATTCTCATCGGAGAGATGCGTGATAAAGAAACTATTTCTGCCGCACTTACAGCCGCGGAAACTGGTCACTTAGTCTTTGGAACTTTGCATACCAACTCTTCCCCTGGAACTATCAACCGTATTATTGACGTATTTAGTGGTGAAGAACAACCTCAGATCCGCGCTCAAATATCTACTTCACTCATCGCTATTATCTCTCAAGCTTTGATTCCTAGAATTGGTGGTGGACGTATTGCAGCGCAGGAACTTTTAGTTACAAATCCAGCTATTGCGAATCTTATACGTGAAGATAAAGTTCACCAACTTTATTCACAAATGCAGTTGAACCAACAAGGTACGAATATGACAACACAATCTCAAGAGATTATTGAATTTTTAAGAAAGAAAATTATTTCAAAAGAGAATGCTATTGCGTATTCAAACCGCCCAGAAGAGTTGATAAAGATGATCGAGGGATTATAAAAAAGAGTCTTTCGACTCTTTTTTATTTTTGTGCGTCTTTTAAAGTATCTGCTATTAAAAATGCAAGTTCAAGTGCCTGATCAGCATTTAAACGTGGATCACAATGTGTATGGTAACGTGAACTTAGATCCTCTTCAGTAACTACAAATGAACCACCGATACACTCCGTAACATTCTTGCCTGTCATTTCCAAGTGAACACCACCTGCATATGTTCCCTCAGCTTTATGAACTTGAAAAAACTGTTTCATCTCCGTAAGAACAGAATCAACAGGACGAGTTTTAAAGTTGTTTGATGATTTTATAGTATTACCATGCATCGGATCACAGCTCCATACAACCTTAAGTCCCTCTTTCTCAACTGCACGGATTAGTTTAGGCATACCATCACCCACTTTATCCGCGCCCATTCTAACGATGATATTTAAACGTCCAGCTTCATTTTCAGGATTGAGTGCCTGAGCTAGTCTTACAAGATCATCAGGATCCATTGATGGACCAGCTTTTACACCGATAGGATTTTTAATTCCCTTCATATACTCTATATGTGCACCGTCCAATTGGCGTGTTCTATCGCCAATCCAAAGCATATGCGCTGATGTATCATACCACTCGCCTGTTAAAGAATCTTGTCTTGTAAAAGCCTCTTCATATGGAAGCAAAAGAGCTTCATGTGAAGTAAAGAAATCTGTTTCTCTTAAAGTTCTATATGTTTTAGAGTTAATTCCACATGCTTCCATAAACTTCAAAGATCTTTCAATATCTCCTGCCATATCTTCAAATTTTTGGCTGATCTCACCCTTTTGAGCGAAATCTAAAGTCCATTTATGAATCTGATGCAAATCTGCCAAACCGCCAGATGCAAATGCACGTAAAAGGTTCAGTGTTGCGGCTGACTGATTATACGCTTTGATCATTCTTTTAGGATCTGGAATACGAGCTTCTGGCGTAAAATCAACACCGTTTATGATATCGCCTCTGTAAGAATCAAGAGTAACACCGTCAATCGTTTCGAAATCACTTGAACGTGGTTTTGCAAACTGACCGCCCAAACGACCAACTTTCACCACAGGAAGTCCGCCGGCATAAGTCATAACAACAGACATTTGAAGTAAAACTTTAAAAGTATCTCTGATATTTTGTGCATGAAATTCTGAAAAACTCTCAGCACAATCTCCACCTTGAAGTAAGAAAGCGCGACCATTTGCAACTTCTGCCAACTGTTCTTTTAATGAACGTGCTTCTCCTGCAAAAACAAGAGGAGGATAGTTTTTTAATTCTTCAAGGACATTTTTCAACTCCTCTTGGTTTGGATATGTAGGCTGCTGTAAGATCGATTTTTCTCTCCAGCTTGATTTGTTCCAACTACTCATATTTTAAACCCCATTAATCATTGATTTTTATAATAAATTACGTGATTTTACTAAAAAGTTCCTAAAATAGCTCTGATTTAAACTTCTACAGAAATAATATTGCAGTATCAAAAGATATTTTTTATACTTAAAAATGTATAATGACGCCAATTTAAATGATTGAAAGTTGAAATCAATGAATAAGTCTAATGCAAAAAAAATATTAGAAGAGATATATATTGATATAGTGGAAAAAGTTGATGAGCAAGATAATCTTATATCAAAAGATACGCTTTTAGACTTCTTGCACTCTGCTTTGGCTACTATTTCAAAACTAGATTTTGAACTGCCGGATGCTCTTGAAAGTCTCAAATTATCTCTCAATGATGAGTTTAAAGATATTGCAAAAGAAAGTGTAAATCATTACAGTCATACAAATAGACGTTTTGAAGAGTTGGTTACTACTCAAGAAAAGACTATAAATGATTTTAAAAATCAAACAATCAACGTAGATCAGATCAAAGACAAATTTGATGGTATCCAAACGCATATGCTAGATGAAGTCAGTAAAGCAAACAGGGTTATTACAGACTTAACAGAAAAAATTGAAAAACTTGAAAAATCAACTCAGATTGATCACTTAACAAAAGTTTACAATCGTGGAATGCTCTCTCAACATTTAGAGAATCTCTGTAACAACAAAAGTTATGCAAAAGATATTCACCTTTACATGATAGATATTGATGACTTTAAAAATATAAATGACACTTATGGTCATATTGTTGGAGATAAAGTTTTAATCTTTCTTGCAAATATCTTAAGAAAAACCCTTCGAGATAGCGATAAAATATACAGATATGGCGGTGAAGAGTTTGTTGTAGTTTTAAATAGAATTCAAAGATCTGAATGTTTGAAGGTTGCACAAAGAATTGTTTCCATAGTAGATATAAATAAGCTTATCTACAAAGAGATCAATGTGAACCTTACTATCAGTCTTGGGATAACATCACTAAAAAATGGTGACACACCAGATAGCTTCATAGCAAGAGCGGATAAAGCTCTTTATGAAGCTAAAAGAAATGGTAAAAACAGAATTGAAATGGATTGTGAGCAAATGGATATATGAGTTATTTTGATATTGTAGTCGGAGTCATAATACTTCTTCTTGGTTTAAAAGGTATTCTTAACGGATTTTTTAAAGAGTTATTTGGTCTTATAGGAATTGTCGGTGGTGTTTTTATTGCATCAAGATTTGGAACACCTGTTGGGCAATTTCTTAGCGATGCAGTCTTTCATTTTCAAAATAAAGCCGCGCTTACTTTCACCGGATTTGTCCTTACTCTTGGATTATTTTGGCTTATGATGGTTTCCATAGGTATTGCGTTTAAACAATTAAGCAATATCAGCGGACTTGGACCTTTAGATAAGATTATGGGTTTTATAGTTGGAGCAGGAAAATTCTTTTTGATTGTGTCTGTTGTAGCATATGCTTTTTTTAATATCAAAATCGTAAGAACAAATATGCAAGCCACTATGGACAAGAGTATTCTTTTCCCTATTTTAGTAACGACAGGTGGATACATTATGAAGATAGATACTGGAGATATACAAAAAGATATCAATGCGACAGTTGAGACAAAACAAGAGCAAGTGGAAAAGAAAGTGCAAACCAGCATAAAAGAGAAGGTAGAAACAACTATCTCAGAAGAAATAAAAAAGAAAGTTCACTAAGATGAGTACAGCGACAGATTTTACAGAAAGAACGATAGCATACAACAAATTGCTCAATGATTTTAAAAATCTGCTTAAAAAAAATAATCTCAAATTTACGATACAGCGTGAAGTTATTTTAGAAACATTGTATAACTCAGATGAGCATCTTTCTCCGGAATCTCTTTATAATCTGATTCAGGAAAAACACCCTCAGCTCAATACAGGAATCGCAACAATCTACCGTACTCTTACTCTTTTAGAGGAGTCAGATATCGTTACATCGTTATCTTTTGGAGCGCAGGGGAAAAAATATGAACTTGGTGCTAAAGAGCATCATGACCATATGATCTGTACAAAATGTGGTTTGATAACAGAGTTTGTAGATGAAGAGATAGAAAAAAGACAACAACTCATTTCACAAAGTCTAGGGTTTCAAATGACAGACCATTCAATGCAGATTTACGGTATCTGTAAAAATTGCCAATAATAAATTTATAAGGAAAACGCATTGCCATTTAGTAACAAATATATTCAATTACGTATAGAAAAAGCAAATCAACTCAAAGAGCTTGGATACAATCCATACTCAAACCATTCACAAAGAAATACAACTATATCAAAATATATGAATGTCAACTCTGATGTCGAACATCTCGAAAATAGACGTGATGAAAACAGAAATTACACTCTGAGCGGACGCATTAAATTCTTTCGTGTTATGGGAAAAGCAAGCTTTTTAAAGATAGAAGATGAAAGTGGAATGCTTCAAGTCTACGTCTCACGCGACAATCTTCCTGAGGGTTTTTATAATGATGTATTTAAAAAACTGATTGAAGTCGGGGATATCATCGAAGTAAGCGGTTATCCTTTTGTCACAAATCAAGGGGAACTTTCTTTACATGTAGACACACTTAAACTTTTAACAAAAGCGATTGCTCCACTTCCTGAAAAATTTCACGGTGTTACAGATAAAGAGATCAGATATCGTCAACGTTATCTTGACCTTATCATGGACTCAGAAGTAAGAAAAACATTCCAAACTCGCTCAAAAATCATCTCTCTAACAAGAAGATTTTTTGAAGATAAAGGGTTCCTAGAAGTTGAAACTCCAATGATGCATCCAATCGCTGGTGGCGCAAATGCAAAACCGTTTGTGACACATCATAACGCTCTTGGAATCGACAGATTTCTTAGAATTGCTCCTGAACTTTACCTCAAACGTCTTATCGTCGGCGGATTTGAAGCAGTCTTTGAGATCAACCGTAACTTTAGAAATGAGGGAATGGATGCAACACATAATCCTGAATTTACCTCTATAGAGTTTTACTGGGCTTATAAAACATACAAAGATCTTATCGAAATAACAAAAGAGTATTTTGCATATCTTTTTGATCATCTCAACCTCCCTACTCTTTTGCCTTATGGCGATTTAGAAGTTGATTTTGCAGATTTTACAGAGATTCCTCTTATCACTTCTCTCTCAGAAATTGGTGGAGTTGATGCAAATATCCTAAACGATAAAGAGAAAATACTGGAGTTTTTAAGAGCCAACAAACTTGAAGCCAAACCTGCCATGAGTCTTGGTCAACTTCAAGGTGTACTTTTTGATGAGTTTGTCGAAGAAAAACTTATCAATCCAACTTTCATTACTGATTATCCAGTTGATATCTCTCCTCTTGCTCGTAGAAATGATGAGCATCCAGAGATTACTGAGAGATTTGAACTCTTTATCGCTGGGCGAGAAATTGCAAATGCGTTTAGTGAGTTAAATGATCCCGTAGATCAGCTTTCACGTTTCGAAGGGCAAATGAGCGCCAAAGATGCAGGTGATGATGAAGCGCATGAAATGGATGTGGATTTTGTCAATGCCCTTAGCTATGGGATGGCTCCAACAGCTGGTCAAGGGATAGGGATGGATAGACTTGTAATGTTACTTACAAATGAGCACTCAATCAGAGATGTACTTTTGTTTCCTGCTATGAAACCACTTCATGGTGAAGCAAAAGAGAATCACGAAGAAGAAAAATAATTTAAATCAAAAAAAAGGAAGAAAAATGAGTTTTTTAAAAGATTTCGATAACGATATCTATGAATTGTGTGAAAAAGAGTTAGAGCGTCAGACTGACCATTTAGAGATGATTGCAAGTGAAAACTTCACTCTTCCTGCTGTTATGGAAGCGATGGGAAGTGTTTTTACGAACAAATATGCAGAAGGCTATCCTGGTAAACGTTATTATGGCGGATGTGAGTATGCTGATGGTGTTGAGCAATTAGCAATCGACAGAGCATGTGAGCTTTTTGGATGTAAATTTGCAAATGTTCAGCCACACTCTGGAAGTCAGGCAAATGGTGCTGTATACGCAGCACTTTTACAAGCTGGAGATAAACTTTTAGGTATGGATTTAAGCCATGGCGGTCACTTGACTCATGGAAGTAAACCAAGTTTTTCTGGTAAAAACTACCACTCATTTACTTATGGTGTGGAACTTGATGGTCGTATCAACTATGAGAGAGTGATGGATATTGCAAAGATCACTCAGCCTAAGATCATCGTTTGTGGTGCTTCTGCTTATGCTCGTGAGATCGACTTCAAAAAGTTCCGTGAGATCGCTGATGCAGTTGGAGCAATCTTGTTTGCTGATATCGCTCACATCGCTGGTTTAGTTGCAGCGGGTGAACATCCAAGTCCATTTCCTTATGCTGATGTTGTAACAACTACGACACATAAAACGCTTGCTGGCCCACGCGGTGGTATGATCTTGACTAACGATGAAGAGATCGCTAAAAAAATGAACTCTGCGATTTTCCCTGCTCTTCAAGGCGGACCACTTGTACATGTAATCGCTGCAAAAGCAGTTGGATTTAAGTACAACCTTTCACCTGCTTGGAAAGATTATGCTATTCAAGTCAAGAAAAATGCGGCTATCTTAGCTGATGTTTTGATGAAACGTGGATACGACGTTGTAAGTGGCGGAACTGACAATCACTTAGTTTTAGTAAGCTTTATAAACAAAGAATTCAGTGGTAAAGACGCTGATGCGGCTCTTGGTCGTGCTGGTATCACAGTCAATAAAAATACTGTTCCAGGTGAAACAAGAAGTCCATTTGTCACTTCAGGTATCCGTATAGGAAGTGCTGCACTCACTTCACGTGGTATGAAAGATGCTGAGTTTGAACTCATTGCAAGCCGCATCGCTGATGTACTTGATGATATCAACAACGAAGCACGTCAGGCAGAGATTAAAGCAGAGTTAAAAGCTTTAGCTCAAAACTTTGTGATCTATAACCAATCAACGTATTAATTAACAAAAGAAAGCTTGAGGATAAAAGATGACTGCTATGGACTTAAAACTTATAAAAATGGTCACAACCCACTACTGGCAAAAGAGTGATAGTGTCGTAGATAAAATAAGTTTTAAGGGCAGAACTTTTTTTAACAAGTTTGAAAAAATAGATAAAACACTAACACAATCTGTAATCAATCAGCATCTAAAAGGTGAAATAACTGTAGCGCATTCACTTGTTGACGCCAAAGGTATTGTTGAAAATATTGTTATCGATTACAATGGTCGCGACCCTGAAAGGTTTTACCACAAAACTCAACTTCTTTTACGTGAAGAGGGATATATCAATTTTACGGCTTTTACTTCAAAAACAGATGGTCATCTTCATGTGTACATACACAAGGGACATACCACTTTACAAGAAGCTATTCAGCTCGGTAAAATGATCTCTATGAAATTAGCAGCAAAACAGCCAAAACAGTGGAAAATGTTTCCAACTGATGAATTGCCAAGCGAGTACAATATTTTAGCTCTGCCATATGATCTCTACGCTAAAGAGCGTGGTGCTTCATGGTCGAAACATATGTGACATTAAAGGATTTATGATGGAAGAAAGAAACGAATTAAATGACATTATCTTAAATAGAGGTGGCGATTCTATGGGTTCGAGCAAAAAGATTGCACTCGCTGTTGGAGTACTTGCTGTTATCCTCATTGTAGTTGTGATGATTATGAAAACTTCTGTCTCTAGCAGTACAGATAATCTTCCTCAAGCACAACAAGCCCCAAAAACCAATCTTCCTCCTGAACCACCAGTTCCGCAGGCCAACAATGATCAACAAGGGAATGCTCCACTTTTTAAACCGGTAGAAATAGTACAAGAAAATAAAAAAGGTGATGATGATCTTGATAAGATAGCTCAAAAACTCAAACAAGAAAGCTTATCAAAAGATGTGACTCCCGCAACCGCAACACCTGCTGTAGCAACTGAAAAAGTGGTTGCACCTGTTAAAGAAAAAGTAGCGGCACCAGTTGTTAAAGAAAAAGTGGCGCCTCCTGCTGTCAAAGAGAATGCCCATGTTATAAGACAAAGAGATGTAGCAAAAAGTGAACCTGTTGCTAAAAAAGAACCAGTAGTAAAAAAAGAGAGTATCGTGAAGAAAGAGGCTCCTGAGAAAAAAGAGACTCCAGTAAAAAAAGAATCTTTGTTTACAAAAATTGATGTACCTAAGAAAGAGACCTCTTCTACTAAAGAACCTAAAGCCGTAGGTAAAACATCAACAACTGGAACTTACTATGTTCAAGTTGGATCTTTTACAAAAATCACTCCAAGTGACAAGCTTTTTGGATCTATCAAAAAACTGGGATACGCTTATGAATCTGTGAAAACAGGTGAAACAAGTAAAGTCATCGTTGGACCATTTAAAAATGAAGCTGATGCAAGAGAAGCACTGAAAGCTCTTCGTAAAGATGTCGTACCTGGCGCTTTTGTAACAAAAAAATAGTATATCGAAGGGTTTGTCTTGATTCATCATACACAGTTTACACTTGATCAGTTTGCACCGATTGCTGTTTATCATAAGCTTAAAGAGATTTTCAAAGATGAAATCAGCTATCTCTTTGAGAGCGCTGGACAGAGCGATGGCAACTATAGCTTTATCATGATAGGCGATAGAGAAAGACTTCAATACAAAGATGGTGTCACTATCTATACAAATTCAAGAGGAGAAAAAGAGATAAGTGATATTTCCCCTTTTTCTTTTTTAAAAGAGTACTACAAACATATCGATACGGCTCTTTATAAGTCTACATGTAAAGAGCTTAACGTCGGCTATGTTGATGGTTTTATCGGCTATATCGGTTATGATATGGTGAAAGTCTTTGAGCCAAAACTCAAAAATAGTATGAACCATCTTCATGATGAACTCCACACTCCTGATCTTGATCTTATCTTACCAAAACTCGTTGTCGCTTACTCTCATAAAAACAATAAAATCTCTTTGATCTCTGTTCTAGATTCTATGCAAGAGAGATTTGAAGTACTTGAAGAAAGTTTAAAAGACTCTTACAAATATGTTCCAATGGTAGAAAACATCGGAGAAGACGAAGGCTCTTTTGCATTTTCAAAAGAGCATTTTTTTGAGATGGTCGAAAAATCAAAAGAGATGATAAGAAGCGGTGACGTTTTTCAAATCCTTATGACAAACCGTTTTACAAGAAATATAGAGGTCGATCCATTTAGTTTTTACAGAGTTTTGCGAGCTAAAAATCCTTCACCTTATATGTTTTTAATGGAGTATGAAGATTTCAATATTGTGGGCAGTTCACCTGAAGTTATGGTTCGTCTCACTGATGGCGAGATCCTTCTTCGCCCAATTGCTGGAACAAGAAAACGCGGCGAGACTAAACAGCGTGACAAAGAACTCGAAGCTGAACTTTTAGCCGATCCAAAAGAGCTTTCAGAACATCTGATGCTCATCGATCTTGGACGAAATGATGTTGGACGCGTTGCAGCGACAGGAACAGTAGAAGTGGAAGATATGATGCATATTGAGCGTTTCTCTCACGTTATGCATATCGTTTCCGACGTGGTTGCAACGCTTCGTGAAGATAGAGATATGTTTGATCTCTTTATGGCGACTTTTACAGCTGGAACTATGACAGGTGCGCCAAAAATACGTGCGATGGAACTCATTGCTGAGTACGAAGGTCTCAAACGCGGTTTTTACAGCGGAAGCATAGGCTACTTTGGATTTGATGGAAATATGGACAGCGCGATCACTATTCGTACTGCAATGGTGAAACCTGATAAAGTGATTCTCCAAGCAGGTGCAGGCATCGTTGCTGATTCAGTTAATGAGCTTGAATATCTTGAAGTGACCAATAAACTCGGCGCTTTGATGAGTTCTCTGAAAGATCTCGACTGATGTCAAAACTCTTCGCCATTTTTGGAGATCCTGTTTCACACTCGCGTTCTCCTTTGATGCACAATTTTCTCTTTAAAGCCTTGCATGTAGACGCATGCTACACAAGAGTTCATCTGCGTGATGGCTCAAAACTTCGTGATACATTTTTCTCTCTTGGACTTAATGGTGCAAATATTACAGTTCCTCATAAAGAAGCAGCTTACGCAGCTTGTGATGAAGTGAGAGGTTTTGCAACGACCATCGGTGTTGTCAATACCATTCTTTTAGAAGATGGAAAACTCATCGGCTACAACACAGATGCCGATGGATTTATGGAAGCTATCAAGCCTTTTGGCACACTCAAAACTGTTCTTATTCTTGGAGCTGGTGGAACTGCCAAAGCACTCGCAAACCGTTTTTTACAAGATGGATATGATATTAGTATTTTAAACAGAAGTGAAAAGAGACTAGGCTATTTCAAAGAATTAAGTCTCACATGTGACACTTGGGAAAGCTTCGGATGTAAGAAGTATGATCTTGTTGTAAATACCACAAGTGCAGGTTTAAAAGATGAATCCTACCCTGCCCCACAAGTCATGATAGAAGAGATACTCTCTCGCACCTCTTTTGTTGCAGATGCAATTTACGGCAAAATGACACCATTTTTAGCATTGGCAAAACAAAATAAACTTACCTATAAAGATGGAGCCGATATGCTTTTATACCAAGGTGTACTTGCAAACCATCTTTTTTGCGAGAAACAGTTTGATCTTCAAACAACTGCTGATGTCATGCGAAAAAGCTTTCTTCTCTAAATTTTAACCATGATTTCTATTTCTCTCATATTTATCTTAAGTGTCAAAGAAGAAGAAAGGAGTTATACTTTATCTTTTAAGTAAGAAAAATGTAAAAT
>CAISHH010000083.1 GCA_903885085.1 uncultured Campylobacterales bacterium | reverse complement strand
TGTCGAAGAGGCCAAAAAAATCGATGGGGTAAAAGAGATTGTTATCACCAAATTGCCAGGCGATACTATCGATGATTACGTCGATAATGCCCATCGTTTCTGCTGGGTTATCGTTGTAGGGCAGTCAAAGCAGCATGCATTAGATATTTTCAATACGGCAAAAAGCCTTATCCGTTTCGAGGTAGTTTGATGAAAATAAGTTATATCGCGGAAGTTTCCAGCAATCGATATCCTCGAAGCTTCTTAAGCAAAGGAAAAATATGCGTTTTACCTTTGTTACTCTCTTTTCTAATCTTATAGACGGCTATTTTCAAGACTCTATCCTTTCGCGTGCCATTGATAAAAATCTTTTTGATATAAATTATATAAATCCAAGAGATTTTAGTCTTTCAAAGCATAAAAAAGTAGATGATACTGCTTTTGGCGGAGGTGCTGGAATGCTTATGAGTCCGCAACCACTTTTTGATACTTTACAAAGTATTAGAGATGAAGATGAAGATGCATATATTATCTTTGCAACTCCTGTTGCAAAAAGCTTTGTGCAAAATGATGCAAAACGACTTGCTCATAAAAAGCATATAGTTTTTGTAAGCGGCAGGTATGAGGGAATTGATGAGAGAGTGATAGAAGAGTTTGGAGATGAAGTTTTTAGTATCGGAGATTACATACTTACAGGTGGAGAATTGCCTTCACTTGTGATGTGTGACGCAATTGTTCGAAATATTGATGGAGTACTTGGAAATAGTGAATCTTTGGAAGTAGAGAGCTTTGAGAGCGAACTGCTTGAAGCCCCATCTTTTACTAAACCGCAAATTTATAATGAAAAAGATATTCCATCAGAATTTTTAAAGGGAAATCATAGTAAAATTCGCTCACTAAAATCTGCTTTATCAGAATGCAAGACCTCTTTCTTTCGTCCAGAGAAGCATTTAAAGCATAATACAAGGAAATCTTATGAGAAATAAGTACATAGAAAATTTTGAAAAAGCTCAACTAGCTGAGAAAAACGTTCCAGAATTTCGTGCTGGTGATACAGTTCGTTTAGCGGTATCTATTAAAGAGGGTGAAAAAGTTCGTATCCAGAACTACGAAGGTGTTTGTATATCGATTCGTGGCGAAGGCACGGGTAGAACTATCACTGTTCGTAAAATAGGCGCAAATAGTATTGGTATTGAGAGAATCTTTCCAATTTATACTGATAGTATTACTGAAATCACAGTTATTCGTCGTGGTCGTGTTCGTCGTGCGAAACTATTTTATCTTCGTGACCTTGCTGGTAAAAAAGCTCGTATTCAAGAACTTAGAAGAAAATAATTCTTCTAGGTTAGCCCTTTCCTTCAATCTCTTTTCAAAACGCTTCATTATAATTTCGTCGTTACTAAATATTTCTAAGGAAAATTAGAATGATAAGAACAATACTTCTGATATTTTTGTTTACAACTTTTGCTTATGCTAAAACTCCTTTTACATTAACTGGTATAAAAGAGCTTTATCCCGTTGTAGAAATTCATACAGATTATGTATCACAAACATATGTAGCTGTCATTAAAAAAGAGCTGACTCAAAAGATTGAGGCCTTAGGTATCAATACAAAGAATTTTTCAGATAGATCTGTTGCTGTCTTAATAAGTGGACTCTCTATTGGAGATGAACCTGTTGTGCATATAAAACTATTGATAGGTGAAAATATTAAAAGAGAAGATGGAGTGGAAACATTTGCTATGACTTATGCGAATGAAGATATTTTTGAAGTCTTTAAATTGGATGAAGATCTGAATCAAAGTATAGATAATCTCTTGGAACAATTCGCAGAGCAATATACAGAGGATAACGAATGAAAAAATTATTGACATTACTATTTTTTACAACGTTGTTGTTTGGAGAAAGTTACAAAGAGTTTGCTGCTGCGACAGGATATGAAACTGATTATAATGTTGCTCTTGCAAAAGCTAAAGAAGAAAAAAAAGATTTGATGTTTCTTCTTATCACAAACTACTGTCCTTGGTGCAAAAAATTTGAACAAAGAACTTTGAGCAACCGTGATATCAATGCAGAAGTACACAAGAAATTCGTGCCACTTATTATGAATCGTGAAGAAAAAAATTTCCCTATAAAATTTGACTCGCCAGGAATACCAGTGGTTTATTTTGTAAATTATCAAGATGAAAATATTTCTAAAATTAGCAAGGGTTTCCAGACAAAAGAAGATTTTTCTGCAGAGATTCAATAAATTTCACTATTAAACTCTTTATTTTATAAAAGGGCTCTTCTGTTACGCTTTCATTTACACTTCGCACAATATACTTCCGTACAAAAAAATATACTAAAACATAGGGGAGTAAGAAGATGTCAGGACATGAATTTCACGTACACGGAGCGCACGATCACGCAGTAGAACATGCAGCTGAACATGGTGAGAGTAAATTAGGGCAATATATTGCCATATTTACGGCTATTTTAGCATCGATTGGCGCTATTGTGAGTTATCAGGGCGGAGATGCTCAGAATGAATCGATGTTACATAAAAATGAGGCTGTTCTTTATAAAACTCAAGCTTCAGATCAATGGAATTTCTATCAGTCAAAAAGTAATAAAGTACACTTAATGGAATTAGCTTCAGATATGGCTCCAAAAGAGAAACAAGATTATTACAAAAGTAAAATAGAAAAATACGACGTAGAGAAGGCAGAGATAAAGAAAAAAGCGGAAGCTTTGGAAATGAAATCTGATGAAGCAAACAAAGAAAGTGATGCACTGATGGTTCCTCACCATAAACTAGCGCAAGCGATGACACTTATTCAGATCGCTATTTCACTTGCATCTATTACAGTACTTACACGTAAGAAATGGTTGTTTGCAATGGCTGCAGTTGCGGCACTTGGTGGTATTATATTGTGGGCTATGGTCTTGGTATGAGGGGTGTAGTGTATGATTGGTTTGGACTGAATGTCTGGCTATTTCATTTCATAAATAATATTAGATCAGAGTTCCTTGATAAAATCATGCTTCTTGGCACAGCTTTGGGTTCTCATACGCATTTTGATATTTATATAATTCTTTTGATTGTGATAGTTTTTTATAATTTAGCGAAACAAAATACGCATTCTCTCTCGAAAAAAGAGATCTATTTATGGTTGACTCCAATAGTAGTCTTAGGTGTTTCATATCTCATAGATGGATTATTTCTAGAGATTATCAAGCCACTTTTGGATTTTCCAAGACCGCCGCTCGCTTTGCCGATAGGAACCGTTAATATTGTAGGTATCGCTGAATATCATCACAGTTTTCCAAGTGGACATTCATCATTTGCAATGTTAATTGTTGCAAGTATTTGGCCTTTGTTATTTGATTGGAAGAAATGGGTAGGTGTTACTTTTGTATTATGGGTTGGGATATCACGTGTGAGTGTTGGAGCTCATTTTCCAGCAGATGTACTCGCAGGATTTATTTCAAGCTTTTTGATTGTTATCTTGGTGCGAGCAGCTCTTACGAAGTTGCTAAGTAAATCATAATGGATATCAATTACTATACATATTTGCAAACACTTTTACATTTTACAATTGGTCTTATTACAATTCTTAATCCGATTGCCGCCGCGGCAATAATGATATCTTCATCTTCTTCTGAAGTAACGCAAGGAGAGATTAATATCATTAGTAAAAAAGCGGCTATGACTGTATTATTTGCTTCATTGGTGACGATATTGTTAGGAAATGGTATCTTTGAGCTTTTTGGTATTAACACCTCTTCTATTATGGTGATCGGTGGAGTTATTTTACTTATCATGTCTATCAATATGGTTCAGGGAAAAAGAGCGGAAACAAATCATTCGAGGGAAGAATCTGAAGCTATCATTAGCAAAGAAGATATTTCAGTGATTCCCATTGGAATTCCAATTCTTTTTGGTCCGGGAGTCATATCAACACTGATAATCTTTAAAACGAAAAGTATCGACATTATGGATATGGTTTTATTGGTTATATCAATATTGATCTCTGTAGCACTCGTTTATTTAACGTTGAAAAATGCAATTTTTTTAACAAAACTTCTTGGTGTCACTGGTATCAAAATAATGACGAGAATAATGGGACTTATCGTCGGAGCCATTGCATCTCAGTTCATCATCTATGGGATAAAAATGTTATGGGCAAGCGCTTAGTCAGAACTTTAGTAGTCTTTTAAAGTTCTTTGCATATCGCGTTTCATATCTTTTTCTTTCATATCTTGGCGTTTGTCGTGAAGATCTTTTCCCCTGGCAATACCGATTTGGAGTTTAGCAATATTTCTGTCATTGAGATAAAGCGAAAGTGGAACTACCGTGTATCCGTCGCGCTCTATTGCTTTTTTGAGTTTAGCAATCTCTTTTTTATGCAAAAGAAGTTTTCTATTGCCTCTTTCTTCATGTCCATAAAAGTGGTGAGTCGTTTCTAATTTTCCTATATGGGCATTAAAAAGAATCGCTTCATTTTTTACTAGACGAATAAAACTGTCTTTAAGATTGACTCTTGATGCTCGAATTCCCTTTATCTCACTCCCTTGCAAAACAAGACCTGCCTCAAATTTTTCTTCGATAAAATAATCATGATATGCTTTTTTATTCGTTGCTATTTGCTTACCCATTGTTACCCTTTAATGTAAAAAAACTGCTTCCGCTTCCGCTAAAAAAATAGCCATCTTTTTGGTTTTCTTTGAGAGATGGATAATTGTGAAGTGCTGGCTTATAGAGATCATTTGCCTCTTCTATACTAAATTTTTTGAGCACTTCTAAAGATCTCATCTGTTTAAGTAGTTCGGCTTGAGAGTTCTCAAGTGGATCAAAATAAAACTCTCTATAGGTTTGATATACATGAGGCGTTGAGATCTCAATCTTTGGTGTAACTATCTTTAACTCAAGAGGTTCTTCATCAAATTTTTCTACGATCTCACCTATACCGCTGACATTTGCACTCTCATAATCATAAAGAAAAAAAGGCACATCAGCACCCACCTTTGCTCCGATAATAGCCAACTCGCTTTTACTTAAACCTAAATTTAAAACTTCATTACACATTTTTAAAAAAGTTGCAGCGTCACTGCTTCCTCCGCCAAGACCGGCAAAAGAGGGAATTATTTTATTTACATGTATGGCATTATCTCTTAAAAGTTGTGTTAGCGCTTCGGATTGTGTTGTTTCATACAACGCAAGATAGGCTTTATAGATGGTGTTTTGTTCCGTTGTACAATTAAAATCACCGATGATTTGAAATGTTTCATCTGTTTTTGGTGCAAATGAAAGTTCATCATAAAGGGTAGGAA
This sequence comes from uncultured Campylobacterales bacterium, assembly GCA_903885085.1. GTDB lineage: Bacteria > Campylobacterota > Campylobacteria > Campylobacterales > Sulfurimonadaceae > Hydrocurvibacter. Next base: position 11,333 of record CAISHH010000083.1, on the reverse strand, counting down.
CTTTCATAAACCTTGAGATAATCTCATGGTAGTCTCCACGAGTTCCAGTGATCTTTAAAAAGATATTAACTTTTGCGTAGGCTTTATAGATATTCATAATTTTTTTGAAAAACTCTTATAAAAATTTTCTAAAATAGAATCATCTACATGAATAGATGCAGCTTTATTAGAATCTTGTACCTCTTTTAAAAGCTCATTTCTCATAATGGATATTGATGAAGGTGCTTCTATTCCGAGTTTTACAACACCTTTATCAATAGAGATAATTTTGACTTCTATATTTTCACCAATCATGATAGATTCATTTATTCTGCGAGATAAAATTAGCATATTTCAACCTTGTTAAGTTCATATTTGACTTGATTTTCGGAGATATTTATTATTGTAATTGTATCATTATTATCTATCCAATACGTGCCATCTCCTTGGAGTTGAAAATCCTTTACATGTAAGGGTTTGCCATAGAAAATATTTGTAGAATCGCCATGATAAAAGTTTTGTGGGATATTTAAACATTTTTTGATATCTAAAGCTTTTTCATTTTCATAGAGAAACTGTCCTTCACAAAGGCGTTCCAATGCACTGAGGCATCCATCTTTTACGCCTAGAGCATGTGTTAGAATTCTCCCAAGGGAACGGATGTACGTGCCCTCAGAAACAGTAGCTTCAAAGGTGATAAATGGATGGCAGTAAGAGATCAGTTTTGCTTCATAGACAGTGGAAGTTATCTTATTTAAAACTACCTCTTTGCCCGCACGCGCAAGGTCATATGCACGCTGTCCATCTATCTTTTTTGCGCTAAATATCGGCGGATCATAAGTGAGTGTACCTTCGAGATTTTTAAGCGCTTCTTGAATACTCTTTTGACTTAAAGGTTTTGTATCTTCTATGCTTTCGACTAACTCGATATCAAGAGTATCTGAATGTGCTCCAAGCCAAAGCGTTGCACGATAGCTTTTTGGTGTTTTGTTTAAAAAACGAAAAAGTTTTGTGTGTGTACCAAAACCGATGATAAGGACACCTTTGGCAAAAGGGTCAAGAGTTCCACTAAAGCCAGCTTTTTTTTCAGAATATTTTCTTTTTAATTGTGATAAAAATTTGTTTGAACCAATCCAAGTTGGCTTATAAGCGACAAAGAGTCGATTCACAGTTTCTCCACAAAAGAAGCGAGAATTTCTCTTGTATTACCACCAAAATTGATACTGAGTTTAAACTCCTTTGCTGTTTTACTCACACCCATGACGCGTCCAGCTCCAAAAATCTTGTGACGAACAAGATCCCCTTTTTTAAAGCTTGTACTTTTTTCTACGACAAGTGAACCCTCACAAAGTCCAGCTTCATTAAAAAATCTGCTTTTTAAAAGATCACTGCGTCTACCTTTGTAAAATCTACTGTTTGCATGTGAAAGAGTGAGCGCTTCTTTCGCTCTTGTAAGGGCAACATATCCAAGGCGACGCTCTTCTTCTAGGTCACTGCCATCACCTGTGAGAGGCAAAAATCCCTCTTCAAGACCAATAATAAAGACATGCTCAAATTCCAAACCTTTGGAAGCATGGATACTCATCATATATATGCTTTCCCCTTCGATCTCATCTTGGTCACTTTGAAGGGTCAGTTCATTTAAAAATTCATCCAGAGTAAGTTCAGATTTCTTTTTGACATGATCGCGAAAAAGTCCGTAAAACTCATCAATATTGAGAAGTCTTTCTTGCTCATCTGGTGTAGAGCTATAAATTTCTTTGATATGAAAAGTATCTTCTAAAAAATCAATAAAAGTGTACATCGCATTTTGTGAGATTCCATGAGCCTCTTTAATATCTTCTATAAAACTTTTAAGAGTTTGAGCGTTTTTTTTCTTTACTAATTCTTCTAGTTCAGACAAACTGTGTCTCTCGATATACTCAAACATAGAGATATCAAGTGCGATTGCTGCGAGTTCGAGTTTATCGATAGTCGCTTTGCCAAGTCCACGTTTTGGTTTATTGATAATTCTTTTAAAAGAAAAGTTATCATGAAAGTTTGTAATCACTCTGAGATAAGAGATAAGATCTTTAACCTCTGAACGGTCATAAAAGCGAAGTCCTCCGACAAGTTTGTAAGGGATATTTGCACGATTGAGTCCATCTTCTATAGAGCGGCTGAGTGCATTGACACGGTAAAGAATAGCAATTTCATGAGGTGAAGTACCGCTGTTGATGAGTTTAATAATCTGATCAGCTATTTTTCTTGCTTCTTCACTTTCATCACCGGAGTTGAGGGTTTTGACCTCTTCTCCGCCACCGCGAGTGGAGATGAGTTTTTTTCCAAGACGAGAGCGGTTATGTTCTATTAAAGCATTTGCTACAACGAGAATCGGTTCACGAGAACGATAATTTTCTTCAAGTTTTACAACATAAGTATCTTTGAAATCCTGATCAAACTCCAAAATATTGCGTATATGTGCGCCTCTCCATCCATAAATACTTTGATCATCATCACCAACGACACAGAGATTATTGTGTGTCATACAGAGTTTTTGAATGAGTTTTAACTGAAGTTCGTTAGTATCTTGATACTCATCAATCATTATATACTGATATTTTTGGCTTGTCTTGAGTGCTAATTCTTCGTTTTCACAAAGAAGTCTATACGGAAGAGCTAAAAGATCATCAAAATCGACGAGATTGTTTTCTAGTAAATAGGTTTGATATTCTTCATAAACATTTGCAATTTGTTGGTAAATGGTCATTTCAGCTTGCTTATACGCATCATCAGGGGTTAAAAGAGAGTTTTTATATCGTGATATTTCGCTGGCGATTAGCGGAGTAGGAAGTTCGGAATTAATTTTTTTAAGGATCTTTTTTTTATCATCTGTATCTATGACAACAAAGTTGTTGTTACGCCCTAAAAGGTGGATATTGAACTTCAAAAAGAGGAGACCAAATTTATGAAAGGTACATAAAAGTGGTGGATACGATTTATTTTCAATCATACTTAGCGCACGCTCTCGCATCTCATTTGCTGCTTTATTGGTAAAAGTCAACGTTAGCGTGTTCCCTGCAGGGATACCAATTTCTTTTAAAAGATAGGCAAGTCTTGAAGTGATAGTCGTCGTCTTACCGCTTCCCGCACCTGCAAGAATGAGAACTGGTCCCTCTGTCTGTTTTACAGCATTTGACTGAGCTTCGTTGAGTTTACTAAATATTTTTTCCATAGGTTCACATCATTTAATTTGATTTATTCCTTTATTATATCTAAAAAAAATTGCTTTATTAGAAATCTATTGCATTCATTATAATTTTGAGTTATAATTTTATTATTCATTCAAACTTATAGGAATTATTATGCTCAAAGATTTTGCAAAACTACAAACTTTCTTGACAGTGGTCAAAGAAAAAAGTTTTTCCAAGGCATCTGCAAAACTCGGTATTTCTCAGCCAGCGGTTACTCAACAGATAAAATTTATAGAAGATTATCTTGATACAAGAGTGGTTGAACGTAAAAAAAATGGTATTCGCCTTACAAAAGAGGGTGAAGATCTTTTTCGTATTGCAACTCGTTTAGAAAAAGCGATTTCAAGTAGTGAAAAAGAGCTTTTAAAGATTATCAATAAAGACTTTACTTTTGTTATGGGCTCTTCATATTCCATAGGAAACTATATCCTTCCATCTTATTTGGGTGCTATCAAAGAGAAGATAGATAACGAAGTACATCTTCAAGTGGCGCTTTCAGCCGAGGTCATAGAACAGTTGGAAGATAAAAAGATCGATATAGCTTTGATTGAATCGCCAGTGATTCATGAGGGTATTATCTATAGAGAATGGGTTGAAGATGAACTTGTTATCTTTTCAAATCAGCCTATTCCAAAACAGCTAAGACGTGAAGATCTCTATAAATTTGACTGGATTTGTAGAAATGAAAATTCGCATACAAGAAAATTGACTTCAGAAGTTTTTGAAGAGATCGGTGTTGAATGTAGTAGTTTTAATGTTATAGGTGTCGTAACAAGCCCTACAGCTATCAAAGAGTCTATTCTCTATGCTTCAAAAACTGGACGACCGACAGTTTCCGTAGTATCTCGTCATGTCATAGCACATGAGATTGAAAATGGAACTTTATTTGAAGCAAGAATTAAAAATTACAAAATCACACGTAAATTTTATATCGCGTATTCAAAAGAGCGTAAACATGATGCGTTTATCGATAACGTTGTGAATTTTCTTTTAGCTATTAAGATATAACTTCTTACATGTAAGGAAGTTTTATCTTGATTTTCTTACTTTTTAAACTTGCTGTTTTCAGGATTTTTTAGCAGCGCTTCCATAGAATTTTTGATTCCATCATTACTGTTTGAAACTTTTTTCTCTTGATTTTCTCGTTGGTATGTCGCAACATTGACGAAGATAGGAGTCTCATCAACGATAATCTGCATGATGCTCAGTAGCGGAACAGTAACGAAACTACCAATATTTTCCACACCAAAACCAGCTTCAAATATCAGCGTATCACCATCTATATGTGCTGTTTCAAAAGTATAACCGGCTAAAAAGAAAAGCGTCATCGGACGGAATTCTTTATTGATAAAATCTGGAAGTGCAGGATCAAAAGAGATTTCATCTATTTTACAAAGAATGCCAAAATTTTGTTCAGTTTGAAAGAAATAAACAATCAACTCTTCTATATGGTGTTGCATAAGTTTTTGAAATTCACTGTTTTTTACAATGTCAAATAGCATAAAAACTGCCTCTAGGTATTAATTTTCACGCAATTATACCATCTTTGAGTACACAAAAATCAACCATCGCATTTAAAACAGCTACTTTGCTAAAGTTCTTGATATCGCTCATATGTAAGCTTTTTTCAAAAATTTTCTTTTCATCTAAAAGTCTCGCTCTTGTTGTTCCTTGTAAAAGAGGCGCAGAAGGTGTAAACCATTTTGAGCCATCATATAGAGCGATATTAGCTTTGGATGTATCTGTTAAAAGAGAGTTTTTGACAATAAGAATATCATCACAATCCTCACGAAGATTGAAAAGTTTGTTGAGTTCATCTCGGTTTTCATATTTAAGAGAATATTCAAGATTGTCGCAATAAATAAGTTTTAAAGAGTTTATGGGTGAGAGTTGATAGGGAAAATAGTCAATTTTAATAATCTCTTTAAGATACAAAACTCTGCATCTGTAAACTCCATCCATAGGTGGATGAAGTAAGTTTGATAAATCATGTCTTATAGAGCAACCTAATGATTTTAAAGAGTTCTCCATTCTTTGTTGATGATATTCAAGATGAAGAGGCTCTCCGCCGACACTCTTTATAGTTTCAAGTAGATTGTTATTCATCAAAAAGTGAAGTACTCAAGTATCGCTCACCTGTGTCACAAAGAATAGTAACGATAGTTTTTCCTGCAAAGTCTTTACGTGAAGCTACTTGCAAAGCGGCAAAAACATTGGCTCCAGCGGAAATTCCTACGAGTAAACCCTCTGTACGAGCGAGCATTTTTGCTGTTTCTATTGCATCTTCATTACTGACTTTGATAACTTCATTGAAGATATGCACATCCAAGATTTCAGGGATAAACCCCGCACCGATCCCTTGAATCTTGTGTGGCCCAGCTTTTTCGCCTGAGATGACGGCTGAATCTTTTGGTTCAACGGCAAAGATTTGAATATTTGGCAGTTCTTGTTTTAAAACGCTAGAAGTTCCGGTGAGTGTTCCGCCTGTTCCAACAGCCGCGACAAAAGCATCTATTTGCCCATCAGTATCACGAAGTATCTCTAAGGCCGTTGTTTTCTTGTGGATTTCAGGATTTGCAGGATTTGCAAACTGTTGCAAGATAATAGAGTTTTCTATCGTTTTAGTGAGTTCATCTGCTTGATTGATTGCACCTCTCATTCCCTCGTGTGCAGGGGTAAGAACCAGCTGGGCCCCAAGTGCTTTTAAAAGTTTTCGTCGCTCAACACTCATAGACTCAGGCATAGTGAGGATGAGTTTGAGATCAAGTGCCGCGCAGATAGAAGCTAAAGCAATGCCCGTGTTACCACTTGTCGGCTCTATGATGGTTGTATCTGCATTAATAAGTCCATTCTCCATCGCAGTTTTGATCATATTAAAACCTATACGGTCTTTGACGGAACTTGTCGGATTCATAAATTCACATTTTCCCAGTATTGTTGCACCACATTCACAAGAGAGTTTTTGCAGTTTTACAAGCGGCGTATTGCCGATGAGTTCCGTAATATTTTGAGCAATTTTCATTTTAATCCTTACATGCAAGCTATTGTACAATTCCTGTTCCAGCGCGATTTGCGGCGTGAAATATCAGAGTTCCATACTTTTGTGAGTAATATTTTAGCAGTAAATTCTGCAAAGTCGGCTCGATGGATGGTAAAAACCAGCCATTGTTACTTGTTGCTATCATATAGTGTGGAGCATTTTGATAGAGTTCATCTGTCGTTGCTTCAAAACAGATGGCATTTCTGAATTTAATCCCTTTAATAATGAAATCTGTAGGTTCTTTAGCCACAGAAAAATCACTTGCACCCCCAAAGAAAGTGTCACTCACCCATTTTTGCATAAATTTTGGCAATGGAACATACTCACCAAATGGGACTAAAACTATTTTTTTAGCAATCGTATAAGTGCCATTTTCAAAATGGTAAGTCACATTATAATGTGTGCCATTTTCATTAAGAAGTGCGCCTGTGATGATGGGAATCTGTTTCGACTTTTCACTTAAATACTCGAGTAAAATCGGTGATTCGTTTAAAAACATTGGAAATGCTGATTCTGGTAAAACGACTGCGTCATAGCCTTGCGTGATGGCATCATCAATATAAGAAAGATTGAGATTCACAACGTATTGTAAATTATCTGGATCCCATTTTTCTGCTTGACCTAGATGTGTGGCAATAAGGTCGATTTTAAGCGGAGGCGGTGTTAAGGTTGGATGTGAAAACGAAAGTGCAAAACCAGTGATCACAAATGGAAGGTATTTGAGCTTGCCATGGAAAAATGCAGGAAGTGCAAGCGCTACAAGTATGAGTGCAAGGTCTAACTTCGTAGTGCCAAAGTAGCTGTTGATAAAGAGCAGCTCAATCTTCATCCAGTTAAAGCCAAAAGGAGCAACATAGCTAAGAGCAAAAAGGATAAGTGCGCGAAGATAGACTTTATTAGTAATGGCAAGAGTACCAAAAAAGAGTGTATAGACAAGACCAAAACCAAATGCGATAAATGGCTCCACTAAAGGTGTCATGCCATAGTATTTAAAGCTATACCCAATCCAGTAAAACCAAAAAAGTCCGATGAAAAAACCGCTGAACAATATGACTCTTTTTGGTGCATAGAGCAAAGAGGCAAAAGCAGCAAGTGCAAATAGGGAATCGCAGAGCTTACATGGTAGGTTAAAATATGCAAAGTAGATAAATGCACTAAAAAAAACAGCCGTAATTATGGCAAAGAAAATGTCTTTTAGTAAAGGTAAGGTTCTATGTAAATATTTATTCATGGAGCAATTATATCTCTCTTTAGGTTTAGATTTTGTATAATAGCGACAATTTTACGCTAAAAAGGTTATCCATGGCACTACTAAGTCAATTACTACCGTTTGTATTTTTAATTGCGATCATGTATTTTGTGATCATTCGTCCTCAACAAAAAGAGGCAAAATCTCGTAAAGAGATGATAGAGTCACTCAAAAAAGGTGATAAAATCGTAACTGCTGGAGGACTGATTGTAGAAATCAGAAAAGTTGAAGAGAAATTTTTAACTGTTTCAATCGATAAAGAAAATATAGCAAGATTGGTAAGAGACTCAGTATCAAGAAAGTTTGAGGATGAAATTTAATTACAGAATAATCATATTTGCAATCTCGATTATATTTGCGATTGTCTATTCGGTTCCATCTATTTTTCAAACGAAATGGGGTCCAAAAGTCACTTTAGGTCTTGATCTTCAAGGTGGATTACACTTGCTTTTGGGTGTAAAAACTGATGAAGCAGTCGTTTCTCGTGTCAAGTCTATAGCTTCAAGCGTTAAACATTATACGGAGCACAATGAGATTCTAGTAGATTCTCTTGGTGTAACGGCTAGCACGGTTGAATTTACTCTATTAGATCATGATGATGCAAAAAATATTAGTAAACTTTTTGCAGACATGAAGGGTGTAAAAGTTGACATTAAAGGCGATAGCTATACAGTTTCACTAACGCCTGAAGAGATTGCTAAAACGAAACAGCAGGCAGTGACTCAAGCTATCGAAACTATTCGTAATCGTCTTGATCAGTTTGGACTCTCAGAGCCAGTGGTGGCACGCCAAGGACAGGATAACATCCTGGTAGAGCTTCCGGGAATAAAAACTCAAGCAGAGGAACAACGTGCTCGTGAGTTGATTTCTCGTTCTGCAAAGCTTGAATTGATGGCTGTAGATGAGGGACGTGGTGCGCGTGTGAGTACACTTACTCCACTTGATGCTTCAAATATGGGAGATGAGATACTTCCAGATGCGCAAATGGAAGGCGTAAAACATCTTGTTCATGAAATTCCTATCTTAGATGGTGGAATGCTTACAGATGCAAGAGTTGAGTTTGATAAAAACAACCGTCCTGTAATCAGCTTTACGCTTAACTCTGAGGGTGCTCAAATATTTGGAGATTTTACAGCAAAAAATGTTGGAAATCATCTTGCAATCGTACTTGATGGAAAAGTCTATTCTGCACCAGTCATCAATGAACGTATTGGTGGAGGAAGTGGACAGATTAGTGGAAATTATACTATGGAAGGAGCGCAAGATTTAGCGATTGCACTGCGTTCAGGTGCGCTCTTAGCTCCTATCTATGTTATGGAAAAACGTTCTGTAGGACCGAGCTTGGGTGCGGATAGTATTCATGCTTCTTTGCTGGCTCTTGTGAGCGGATTTGGGTTAGTTGTCCTTTTTATGATCTTCTATTACGGTTTAGCGGGAGTGATTGCGAATCTTGCGGTTGTGGTCAACCTCTTTATTATTCTGGCGTTGATGTCGTTAATGGGAGCAACTCTGACATTACCGGGTATGGCGGGTATCGTTTTACACATCGGGCTTGCGGTGGATGCCAATATTATTATTAATGAACGAATTCGTGAAGGGTTCCGTGCTGGTATTCCAACCCGCAGAGCGATTGCAGAGGGGTACTCAAAAGCGATGCGTGCAATTTTGGATTCCAATATTACTCAGTTGTTGGCATGTACGATTCTTTATGTATATGGTACAGGTGCAATCAAAGGGTTCGCAGTAACGCTCAGTACAGGACTTTTGGCATCGATGTTGACCGCTATCGTGTGTTCATACGGGATTTATGAGCTCTTTATGCATCGCATTGAAGAAAGTAAAAACTACACATTGTGGTTTGGAATGTCACGAAGAAAGGAGGCGTAATAGCATGGAATTATTTAAAGAAGATAAAGTCTATAACTTTTTAGGGAAGGGAAAAATATTCTTTGTTGCCTCTTTTATCCTTTTTTTCTTAGCGATTGCCATTGTCGCAACCAAAGGTTTTTCATTCGGTATCGATTTTACTGGTGGAAGTGTTGTCCAAGTAAAATACACGCAAGCTGCTCCGATTGATAAAATCCGTGAAAGCCTCCAAAAAAGTAAACTGTTTGAACACGCAATGGTTACTGAATTTGGCTCTGTGCAAGAGGTCGTGATTAAAACTCCTTCATCGACAGTGGGAGTGAACAACGATATCGGTGATATGACCAAAGAGATTTTAAAAGGGACGGGTGATTTTGAAATCCGTCGTGTCGATATGGTTGGGCCACAAGTTGGAGGTGAACTCCGTGTCAAAGGGTTAACAGCCTTTTTACTTACATTGATGGCGATTATGGCGACGGTGACGTTTCGATATGAGTGGCGTTTTGCGTTAGCGGCGATTATCGCAATTGTTCATGATATTGTTATTACGTTTGGATTTGTCTCCTATTTTGGGGTTGATTTTAACATCGAAAGTGTTGCAGCGTTGCTGATGATTTTAGGATACTCTATCCATGATACTATCATCGTTTATGACCGTGTTCGTGAATATATCGAAGAATCCAAAGAGACCGATTTTGTCCAAATCATCAATGAAGCGGTCTCTCGTACTCAATCACGTACGACATTGACCTCTTTGACTGTCTTTTTTGTTGTATTGACCCTCTTTATTTTTGGTGGCGATATTATGATGAGCTTTAGCTTCCCGATGTTGATCGGTGTGATCGTCGGAACGTATAGTTCTATTTTTGTCGCGGCGCAACTGGTCGTTTGGACTGGATTTAGTGTTGCCGATTATCGTCAAAGAATGGCAGAAAAAGTAAAAATGCATGCTGAAAAAGAGAAGATGAGAAGCCAATTTGAAGGCGGAGTCGTCTGATATTTTTCTCCTTAAATTGAGAAAATAATGAAACTATGAATAACTGTTAACTAGGAGATTTTTTTGCAATACACGCCTTCAGACATAGAGATAAAATGGCAAAAGTTTTGGAGTGAGAACTCCAGCTTTGAACCGAGTGATGATTTTAGTAAAGATAAAAAATATATTTTAAGTATGTTCCCTTTCCCAAGCGGAAGATTACATATGGGACATGTAAGAAACTATACTATCGGCGATGCTTTTGCTCGCTACTATCGTCAGCAAGGTTTAAATGTATTGCATCCAATCGGATTTGACAGTTTTGGTATGCCGGCTGAAAATGCGGCTATCAAAAACGGAATCCATCCTAAAAAATGGACTTATGAAAATATAGATTATATGCGTAAAGAGCTTTCTACTCTAGGACTTTCTTTTTCTGCAGAGCGTGATTTTGCCACGAGTGATCCACTCTATACAAAGTTTGAGCAGGGCTTCATCATTGATATGTTTGAAAAAGGACTTTTGTACCGCAAAAAAGGTTTTTTAAACTGGTGTCCGCACGATCAGACTGTTCTTGCAAACGAACAGGTGATCGATGGATGCTGTTGGAGATGTGACACTGAGGTTGTCAAAAAAGAGATGTTTCAGTATTATCTTAAAATTTCTGATTACGCAGATGAACTCCTAAGCGATCTCAAACTTTTAGAAAATGGTTGGCCAAAACAGGTTATTACCATGCAGGAAAACTGGATAGGAAAATCTACAGGCTTAGAATTTGATCTTTATTTTGATGAGTCAAGTAAGAAACTTTTAGGTGGAAACTTTGAAAAATTTGATGTTTTCACGACACGCCCAGATACAATTTATGGCGTATGCTACACGGCTCTTGCTCCTGAACATGAGATAGTAACTTATATGCTTGAAAACTCTTTGTTTAACGAAGAGACAGCTGCCCTTATTCGTCATATGAAAAACTCAAATAATATCGAC
>CAISHH010000082.1 GCA_903885085.1 uncultured Campylobacterales bacterium | reverse complement strand
GATCCATAAGTGCGATCGAAAAAGCTTGAGTGAGTTCATCCATGAGTAATCCTTTTTATTATGGCATGAGTCTGCCATTATCTTTTTTGATAGTATACATATTTATTTGAGTATGTGCAGTAATTATAGCCAATTTAATGTTATCAAAGCGTATCCTGCTTATGCTAGAATAGTTAAGATTTACCTATTTTGGAGGATGTGATGTTAGATAGAGAGTTGATGCAATCAGTGTATGATGAGTTACAAAAACTGCGTATAAGTTTGCTTGAGGTTCGTAATGAAACAGATACGAATGAGCCGCGCTATAAGAGTCTTTTAAATTTAAATCAATATCTTAAACTCAGAAGTGATGACTATACGAAACTGCAGGAAAAACTTTCTTTACTTTCTCTCTCTTCGCTTGGACGTTCTTATTCGCATGTGGCGGCGAGCATCGACACTTTGCATGATCAGTTGTGCTGTTCTTTGGGCTATGAAGAGATCTCTAATGAGTTGATGGAAGAGTTTCATCATCTTTTTATTCAAGATGCTATTAATATTGCATCAGACAATGCAAAAGCACTTTTTGGCGGAAAATCAAGCTCGAAAATGAGTCGTCAAAAAACCTCTTTGATGATAACGCTGCCATCAAATGCGACAGAGGATGAGGGAAAATTGATACGAAAACTTGCAACTTCTCATGTAGATATATTTCGTATCAATACCGCTCATGACACGCCACAAATTTGGAAAGAGATGGCAGATAATATCACATCTGAAAATGAACATAAAGAAAAGTATGAAAAGATGAAGATCTTTGTTGATCTCGCAGGTCCAAAGATCCGTACAGGAAAGATCAGAAAGATAGATCTTCCCCTTGAAGTAGGCAGTAATAAAACTTCAAAAGAGATCTGGCTTTGTTACAAAGACGAAGAGAGCAGACCCGAAGTATTAGACCCAAAAACTTTGCAAAAATTTCCTGCACAAATCGTGGTGGATAAACATTTTTTCAAATCATTGCAAGAGGGTTCTTTAATCCAGGCATATGATATGAATAAAAAGACGGCAATAATCCGTGTGATCGATACTCATAAACATATTGCAAAATGTATGATAGAAAAAAAACTTTTTTTAGATATAAAAAGTCTCTTAATTCATAAGAAAAAAGAGAGCTGTATTAAAAATCTTCAAACACAGAGTGAACCGATCCGCGTTTTTCTTAATGATCTTGTGAGGATCACGCAAAAAGATCTTTTTGGAAGAGCAGGCAAAAAAGATGAAAATGGCAAGAGCATTGAAGCTGCGTTGATAGCTTGTGGAAGTGATGGAATACTTGAATATGTCAAGTTAGGCGACAAAGTCTTTATCGATGATGGAAAATTGGGCTTAGAAGTTGTAGAGATGGGTGAGAATGAGATTACATGTAAGGTTATCTTAGCCAGAGAAAATGGCGTACTCATCAAAGAAGAAAAAGGGATCAACTTTCCAAGCAGTTACATAAAAACATCCGCTCTCACTGAGCTTGATAAAGACAATTTACTTGAAGTGATCGGCTTTGCAGATAGTCTGAGTATCTCATTTTGTCAAAGCGCACAAGATATCAAAGAGCTTCAAGATCTGCTAAAAATTCACAACAGAGAAGATATAGGAATCATCGCGAAGATAGAGACGAAACAGGCAGTGGCAAATATGCCAAGTATCTTAAAGCAACTTTTAAAATCCAAAAACAGCGGCGTGATGATAGCACGTGGCGATTTGGCTATAGAAGTGGGATTTGAAAATCTTCCACATATCCAAGAAGCACTATTAGATATCTGTGATGCGGCGCATGTACCAGTTATCTGGGCGACACAGGTGTTAGAAAGTAAGATGAAAAACAATCTGCCAAGCCGCGCTGAGGTCACGGATGCTGCGATGTCGAGCCGTGCGGAGTGTGTGATGCTTAATAAAGGTGCATTTACTTTTGATACCATCGATGTTTTGACATCCATCCTTCATGATATGCATTCGATCTTTAAAAAGAATAAACAGCTGTTAAAAAAAGAGACGATGTGGAATAGTTAAAAGTATCATATCTTAAGGGAAAAATAAAGTTTGATATTATGTTGTTTTTTTATACAACTAATATAAAAAATTGTTATACTTAGCTAAGGTTTCTGAAATTAAGTTGGTTGGGGGAAGCAGATGAAAAAATTAAATGATGATGTTAATTATAAAAAACTACTGCGTGCTCCTTACCAACTTATATCAATCATGGTTTTGGTAGCTCTTATAGTGACCAATGCTTCTATTTACGGTTTATACAAGATAGGGCTTGAGCAGCAAAAAAAACGTTTAACTGAGATTGTTAATAGTCAAGCCGTGATGATCGATATGATGATCGATTATCAGATTCAAATGGATCATATACACTCTCCTGCAGATGCAATATCACAAGCCAAAATAGAGATTTTAGAGAAGCTTACATATGCACATAAAAAGTTTGTAGGTTTTGGAGAGACCGGTGAATATACTTTAGGAACGCTTGATAACAACAAAATAGCATTTTTACTGAGTCATCGTCATAATGAAACGGGTAAAGTAAATTTTGTACCGATTGATTCTCAATTGGCTGCGCCGATACGTATGGCACTAAAAGGTAAAACGGGGACGATCATCGGGCTAGATTATCGCGGTACGGAAGTCCTTGCAGCGTATACACCGATCGAGCATTTTAAATGGGGAATCGTCGCAAAAATAGATTTAGCAGAGATTCAGGCTCCATATAAGCAAGCGGCAATAGTTGGATTTTTTATTAGTATTATAGTTATGACTGTAGGTGGTTTTGTCGTTATATTTTTTACTCATCCTCTTCTTAATGCGCTTGAAAAAAGTAGATTATACAATCGTAAACTGTTTAATAAATCGTCTATTGGTCTTATGTTGACAGATATGGACGGCAATATATTGGATGTTAATCCTGCGTGTGTACACTTGATCGGGTATGAACTTGATGAAATTTTAAAAATGTCATATTGGGATATTACACCCTTGAAATACGCAAGTCAAGAACAACAACAGTTGATGTCACTTGCACAGGAAAATCGTTATGGACCATATGAAAAAGAGTATATACATAAAGATGGACATATAGTCAATGTTAGACTCTCTGGGTGTTTATTGAAATACGATGGAAAAAAATATATCTGGTCAAGCATAGAAGATATTACTGAAAAAAAACGTTTTGAAATGGCACTGCAAGAAGCATCTCTTGTCTTTGAACATACGCATGAAGGCATCGTGATAGCAGATGCAAAAAATAATATCATAAGAGTGAACGGTACATTTACAAAAGTCACGGGTTTTACTTCTCAAGAGGTTCTTGGAAAAAATCCCCGTTTTTTACAATCAGGTATTCATGATGAAAATTTTTATAAAAAGATGTGGAATATTATTGATACCAAGGGTACATGGTATGGAGAAATTACAAACAAACGTAAAAATGGCGAGTATTTCACAACATTACAAAGTATAACCGCTGTAAAAAATGATGAGGGGTTGGTTAGCGGCTATGTGTCTGTGTTCTCAGATATCAGTGATCGCAAGAAGTATGAACTTCAATTGGCTCATCTTGCAACTCACGATCCCTTGACATCACTTGCAAACAGAATGAGCTTTAATAACAATTTAGATAAAGCTCTCCAAATAGCAAAAAGATATCATAATAGAGTCGGTGTGTTATTTATAGATTTGAATCATTTTAAAGAGGTTAATGATAGGTTAGGGCATGAGATAGGAGATCACCTCTTAATTGAAGTCGCAAAGCGTTTGACTTCATGTATAAGAGAGGAAGATACCGTTTCGAGGCTTGGTGGTGATGAATTTGCAATTATTTTAACGGAATTAACTAACGCGCAAGATGCTTTAAATATAGTAAAAAAAATCCTTTTTCATGTAGAACAAGCTTTTACGATTTATGAACACTCACTTACACCCTCTTTGAGTATAGGCGTGAGTATCTACCCTGAAGATGGAGAAACTCGAACAATACTTTTAAATAATGCCGATAAAGCTATGTATATAGTCAAAAAAAATAAAGAAAAAAAATATAAGTTTTATAAAGAGCTGATTTAACGCTTTTGATAGCTTTTTTATAATATTATTTTGCTTATATTTACAGTGCTTTACATGTAAGGAGATTTCAATGGTAAAAGTTGCTGCTATTCAGATGAGCATGGGCGAAGATAAAAGCCAAAATGTGCATAAAGCCCTAAGACTTACAAAGGAAGCCGCGGCAGAGGGAGCAAATATTATCTTGTTGCCAGAACTCTTTGAGGGCTTATATTTCTGTAAAGATATAGATGAAAAATATTTTTCTTGGGCACAGGAGAGAGAAGGACATCCGCTTTTAAAAACTTTTTCCTCTTTGGCAAAAGAGCTTGAAGTAGTGATCTTGGTAAGTTATTTTGAAAAGAGCAATAAGGAATATTTCAACTCTTTAGTCGTTATGGATGCCGATGGTCGTGAACTTGAAAACTATCGTAAGACACATATTCCAGATGGCCCAGGATATGAAGAAAAGTTTTACTTTAAACCAGGAGACAGTGGTTTTAAAGTGTGGGATACAGCTTATGGACGCATTGGTGCGGGTATCTGCTGGGATCAGTGGTTCTGTGAGACGGCTCGTGCTTTGACACTTAAGGGTGCAGAATTGATTTTTTATCCTACAGCTATCGGAAGCGAACCTGAGATACATGTAGACTCAAAAGATCACTGGCAGAGAGTTCAGATGGGACACGCTTCGACAAATATCGTGCCTGTCATCGCCGCCAACAGATATGGAAAAGAAGATGGGCAAAGCTGTTCACTCAACTTTTTTGGAAGCTCATTTATGACAGATGCATCGGGCGCAAAGATCGCAGAAGCAAGTCGTGACAAAGAAGAGATACTTTATGCAGAGTATGACTTAGAAAAAAATAGAGAGTTTCAGCACTATTGGGGACTTATCCGCGATAGACGTCCTGAGTGTTATGGGGATTTGGTAAAGGGTTAAAGTCTCCCGCATGAGCGGGAGGAGAGAATTTATTTTTATTGTGTTAGCTGTGCATCTTGATCTTGCAGATAAAGTGCGTGATACGGCCCAACAGGAAGCGTTGAAACTAATCTCATATTTGCAACCCTTGCATATTTTACATAGTCAGCCGCCGCTGTGCTTACAGCAGTTGCAACTACTTGTATCAATAAGCCAGCGATACCGCCACCATTGTTATTTCCGCCACTCAAGTCTACTACGACAGTTCCACTGTGTTGCCATAGTACTTCTGATGTTTTAGTTGAGACTATTTTTGATTCGATAGAAACAGTAAGACTAGATGCTAGAACCATATATGAGACATTCCATTTTTTGATCTTTGTAAAAAGAACTGCATCTGCTCCAAAATACTCTTGAAATTTATTCATCGGCAGATTGTAAAGGAGTTCCGTATCATAGACACCTTCTTGCTTCATAACGTCGCTGACCATCTCAACAGGGAAAGTATAATATCCCAGCTGTGCAAAAGGGATTTCGACCGTTGTCATGTAGTACTCTTTCGCTTCGGCATCGGTGCTTTCATTCATCGGAGGAAGGATTAAAAGAGATCTTGGTTTTTGGTCATACATCTTAGGATAAGCAGCACCTTTTGAGATGGTTGCAGGTCCACAGCCACTAAAGAGAAAAAGGGTGAGAAGCAGTGCGCTAAGGGCAGTTAGATTTTGAAATCTCATTTTTTATCTCCCTCTTGTGCGTGGATTTTTTGAATCATGCGATCCATAAAATGGGCAGATTCGGGATAGATTGTTTTTTCTTTTGTGAAGTATTCTATAGCTTTTTGGTTATTCCCACTTTTGAGGTAGGTATAACCAAGATCAGCGTATAAACCAGGAGCGACTCGTCCGGAACGACTGTCCCCCGCATTTTCTATTGCTTTTTCTAAATTTTGTTTATATTCTAAAGCAGATTGTTCACCCGCATTTTTTTTGTAGTGATAATAGCTGTCACTATAATCTTCATAGTTATACAGTGGTTTTGGCTGGCTTGAACATCCAGAGATCAGTATCATCATAACTACAGAAGTGATAAGAGTCAGCTTATTTGATAGCTTCATTATTTCACTTCCATCTCTTTAGCAATTCCATCACCTAAAAATATTTCTCTATTGATGATAATTTCATTATTTCTATACACGGTGACCACATGTTTTCCGGGTTTGACCTCGTACTGATTGTCGCGTCCAGATTTGACGTCAAACTGCGCCCCGCCATCGACGGATACTTTGACATCACTCACATTCCCGTTAAAGTAAAGATAAGATTTTTGATCTCCCGTTGCCACACCTTCTTTATATCCACATCCGCTAAGACCGATTAGTAGTAGCAAAGCTACTATTAATAATATAACTCTCATTTTTTATCTCCTATTTGTATATAAAGTCCAGAGAAATCTTTTGAAGAAAGGTAAGAACTTAGGTTTCCACTTGTGACTTTAGCTGTAGAAACTTCACTCTCAGGTGTATCTCCCATAGTTGCCGTGATCTCTAGTGAGCCTAGTTTTTTACCTGGAAGTCTCATCATCATATTTGTCTGAGGATTTTTAACCTCTTTGCCTTTTTGGTACACATCAAATTTATCGCCGATCTTGATATTTTGACTTTTCCCACCGGATGTGATGAGTTGTCCATCTTCATAGCCTAAGATATATCCACGCCATGGCTTATCAAGCATATTTTCTATAATGTTTGATGTCAGATCTGAGATAGCAGCATCGATAGCTTTGTCATTGAGCTGTGCGTCATAGGCACTTTTTGCACCCACACCCATAACTGTTCCAGCTTCACTGTAAGCTGTTCCTTTTCCCTCTTCAGAGTAGATGATCTGCCCTGTAGAAACGTCAACGATGCGGATATGGACTTTGGCGAAAGTCTCTTGTTTTTTCACACGGCTGAAGATCCCGACATCGCTTGTCTCTTTACGTCCAAACTCTGTGATCGATCCAAGGATGAGATAATCAGCGGAATTGTCAAGTTGTGCAGAATGATTTATCTTGAGTTCTTGTTCTATTTTTGACATATCTGCGCGTTCAAGCATGATAAATCTTCCAGATTGAAAAAGCTTGGCTGAGAGGATATCCATAGCTTGCTTGCCTATCTTATCATTGTTTTTGTCGATAAAAAAGCTTTGGCCATATCTAGTTTCATCAGAAAAACGCCCAATTGCGACTTTTCTTTTAAGCCCAGAAGGTTCCTCTTTTTTGATCTGTAATGCTTTACTGACCTGTGGAGCCGAAGCAGTCGGCACATCATGCACTTCTGTTTTTTGCATAGTGGCACAGCCGCTGAAGAGCAATACACCACATGTAACGAGACTGAGTAGTTTAAATGACATAGCATAACCTTTTATTATTGAATTTCACATTTTATATTAGTGAAAGATTAGAATAACAAAGGATAGTTTAAAAGTGGCTTTACATGTAAAGAAGTTGGTGGATGTTTAAAATAAAAAAGAGGATTCAAATGTGACGAAGTCACATTTGAGAAAGAGAGATTAGAACTGTACTTGAGCAGTTAGCATATAAGCGTTGCCATTTCCTGTAGAAAGGTCACTATGATGGTAAGCTACAGCTGATACTCCAGCTTGGTTGTCAGTAGTTATAACGTTTGCAACCCATTGAACATTTTTGTTCATATCCCAAGCTAGACCTGCGATATAAGTACGTTTAGCTTTTTCTACGTCATTTGTAATTACTTTTGGAGTCCAACTGTCATAACGACCAAACACATGGTACTGATCTTTTTCACCAGTACGAGCATCGAAGTTTATACTGTAACCGCTTCCAGAAGTCGAAGTAACATCATTTCCTGTAGCTGTATTTCTTGCACTGATATATTGTGCAGCAACTAGTAAAGGTTTTGTGTTGAATACTGAGTGAACACCAATATAGTCTACATCAGCACCATTCGTTTTTGTAATCGTGCCTGCTATTCCATTTACATTATGTTTTCCAAGTAGTGAAACATCGAAGTATGTGTGGTCTTGTTTATAATCAGTTCCAGTTCCTAAAGCATGAAGAGTAAGTCTTCCCTCGTAATCCATACCCATACCATTATGGTTATATGTAGTTTCAGCAGCGCGGTAACCATTATTGTTGTATACACCAAGTTCACTTGAGAAGAATTTAGTATTTGTTTTAAGATCTATACCTCTACCTGCAGAAGCATTTTGTATACCAGCATTTAGTTGCTCAGTAAATACGTTGTCAATTGAACGGTAAGCCCAAGAGTGGCTCTCTTCATAATCTAGTAAAGTTGTATGTGCTTGACCAATCTCAACATCTGTAAATGGCAAAATGTCGTTTAAGAAAAGGTATGCATATTTTACTTGTGCTGTATAGTTATCACCTGCAAATGTAGCGCCAGTAGTGTCTACCTTACCAGTATCATAAACATCATATGTTAGACGGAAGTAGCTTTTTGGATCTTCTAATACATGTGCTTTAAATTGAAGGTACATACGTCTTGCTTCAAATTTATTAGTATCAGTTGTAGTTTTCACTCTGTTATCAGTATTCACGTAACCAAGGTAAGCTAGCATACTGAAATCAAGATTTTGAGTCATTGAATTTACAGAAACACCTGTTGATGGTGTAGAGATTTCTGTACGACCATCAGCCGCAGAAGTAAATACTTGACCATTTGCGTCTTGGTATAATTTGACATCTGAAGCAGATGCAACTGTAGCGATTGATAATGCAACTAACGTTGATAATACGATTTTTTTCATGTTTACGTTTTCTCCTGTTTTTGTTGCCGACATTTTAAAGTGTGATGATTACACAACGGTTACGATTAACTAACGGTTTACTCTTTATTTGGAATCTGTTTTCTTTGAGTGAGTAGTTCTACATGCGAGTTACTCTGCGGGTGTAAACATAAAAAAGGCTGGAACTCTTTTTGCTAGACTTGCTCAATAAATCTAAATGGAGGGCATGATGGAAGTTGTACTGCAGAACAACCTTATCTTGATTCGTACCAATTTTAGAACCCTCAATCAAAGCTGGATGCGGGAGTTTTTAACCTTGCATTCAAAAAATATGCTTTTTTTACCAAAAGCTGTTTTGATATTTAAAGATCAGTCACTCTTTGATAGCAGAAAACAGTTCTTAGATACACTCAGCCATTTTTACGCCGAGATAAACGACTTTTGCCAAGTTTTTTATAAAAAATCACTCCTCAAACTCTCAAATATTCCTATCAAAATAGAGCTAGTTAGTATGCAAGAGATTCAACATGTAAGCGTTGAACTTTATGCAAGAGATAGATATACGGTAGATATTTCGCTTTTTTATCCAAACTCTTGGGTGATGAGTTATCTCAAAAGTCAGCTTGGGATGCATATAAAAGCTTCTACGGAAAGTTCACTAGAGGTAGATGTGAGTCATCCAAAAGCAAAAAAAAGACTCGAACGCGCATTAAGTAGACGTCATGTCTTACATTATGAGATTCAGTACAGATATGATGCGAACTTTATGCAGCGTCTTTATGGTGGTTTTTCGATCTTTGATTATGGAGATAACGAAGATGAGAGTATAGAAAAGATGATAGGTTTTTATAACGTGCTTGGATGCCCAGTCGGTGCGTCAAAAGACCTTATAAAACAAAACTACAAAAAACTCGCTCGTGTGTATCATCCTGATCGCATCTATTATGACAGTCCCAATATGGTGGGGCATTATACGCAGAAATTTCAGATGATCCAAGAAGCTTACAGTGCGCTCAGAGTTGTTAGTTAGGAATAAAAAAGCCTTGTCGAATATCAGTGGATGATATGTGTTTTAGAAGTATTGAAAAATCCTCTGCGCTGTAAAGTGCAAGTGTTGGGCTTTGCATCTGCAAAAGCTCTTTCGAAAATCCGCGTTTTGCAAAAAACAAAATTTTACTCGGCGATATCTCAAGGCGTGTACATTTATCCATAAGTTTGTGCAACTCTTTTTTATTTATCTTATGATTTGTCCATTTACATTCGCCGACATAGATCTTTTGACTTTTGGTTATGGCAAGCAGGTCGATCTCTATATTTGCATCCCAGTAGCTTCCACTGGTAAGTATTTGATCATCTCGTGTGTAATAATCCAAAAGCAGTTCTGAAAGTTCCTCAAATACCAAACTAGTGTAACTGTACTGATGTATCTGAAATCTTTTGAGCATATTTTCATAGATCCCTTGCTGGATCTCTCGTGAGTGTGGATAGATAAAGTAAAACCAAAACCTGATAAAGGGCTTTGTGAAACGCATCTTGTGTGAAATGCGGTGGCGAGCATCTTCGCGCCTCAGTTTTTGGTTTGGATGGAGTTCTCTTGGATCTTTTTCTCGTGAACGCTGCATCTCTAAAATATGATTGTTTTGTAAATAATCGACTGCCGCACCGCCGTTTTTATTGTTAAGTCCGGCTCTATTGAAAGCTTTGAATAAGCGTCTGTCACCAGTTGCCAACGCATGAAGCAAACGTGCGTATTCAGGCTCATCAAGTGAAAGAGCTGAGAGTTCGTTATGAAGATGTCCGTAGTTGTCGAGGATTTCTGAGATGATAAGTTCTTCTAAAGACTTGTCCATATCGACGCGCCACCCAAGTCCTCCAAATATGGAGAAGTATTCTATCTGCTTCTCCATGTCATCTGGATAATGTCTGGCATAAAAAGATCTGAACTGTTCTAAGAGCATCGCACCTCAATCTGGATTTTTCTAAATTTTATTGTAACGAATATAGTATAATATTTTTATGATTTTTTTGATGAAAAAAATGGCATATCTGATTTTGATGCTCCTTCTTATCTCTATTGTTTCTTTTTTGGCTATTCATATCGCACCAAACAGTTTTCTAGGTGCAGGCGAACTCAATCCCAACATGACAGAAGCGGCGATTGCCAAACTCAAAGCTGTATATGGCTTGGATAAACCTCTTTTAGTGCAGTATTTGGAGTGGATGAAGAGTATGCTTACCTTTCATTTTGGTGTCTCTTTTGTGAGTGGAGAAGATGTAAGTACAGAGATTATAAAACGGATTCCCGTAACACTTTTTATGAATTTTATCTCTTTGATCGCTGTGTTTGTCTTATCTATCGCTCTTGGTGTAAAAGCGGCAGTGCATAATGGGCAAAAGAGCGATCATCTCATCCGCCAGTTTTCTCTGTTTTCTTTTTCTATGCCCTCTTTTTATCTCGCACTTTTGTTTATCATCCTTTTTAGCGTCAATCTTGGCTGGTTTCCCTTTTCTGGACTACACTCTATAGAACCAAAAGAGGGAGTTGCAAATTATCTTGATATGGCTTGGCATCTTGTTTTACCAATTGGAGTCATGGTATTTGTAGGAGTCGGGAGTATGGTTATTTATATCCGTTCTTTGACTTTAGAGATACTCAAAAGTGACTACTATTTCTTTGCAAAAGCGAGAGGGCTAGACGAGAAAGTAATCCTCAGACGTTACATTTTGCCAAATCTTTTGCCTCCCGTTGTGACACTTCTAGGGCTTTCTCTTCCTGGGCTTATAGGTGGAAGTGTGATTTTGGAATCGATCTTTGGGATTGATGGGATGGGAAGATTTTTTTATCTCAGTGCTATGAGTCGGGATTATCCCGTCATAATGGGGATTTTGATGATCACAGCATTTTTAACACTTTTTGGAAATATGATCGCAGATATGATCTTACTCAAGCTCAATCCATACGCTAAACGTTCTTAAGAGTTTTTTATCTTTTTGAGTCCCTGTTTACATCTTTTTTGCAGAGGTTTTCTGTAGAAAATTTCTATCATTTTTTTGAAGCAATAGGCTATAAATCCTTGGATTTTCACAAAATCTAAAAGCTCTCCGCATCCATATTTACCCCCAAGAGATGCAAAAAATCCTTTAATCCTGATACTTTTTATTTTAGGTTCATGATTTGAGAGAATTCTTTTGATATTGTAAGAAACATAATCAGCACTCAGTTCTGCAGTTTGCGCTGTTGGCGGTAGAGGTTTTTTGCTTAGAGGATCAAATAAAGCTGCATTGTCGCCGATGGCAAAAACATTCTTATGCTCTACAAGTCTGAAAAACTGATCAACTTCAAGTTGCTCTTTTTTATTTTTTGCCACCTGCATCTTTAAAATCAGATCGCTTGGAGTGATTCCAGCTGTCCAGATAAGAAAATTCATCGCGAGTTTTTCTCCATTGTTGAGCCAGAGGGTATCTTCACTGACTTTTACAACGCGAGCTTTTTTGATAATCTTGATTTCGAGTTGGTTTAATCTTACCTCGGCATTTTCTTGCATAAATAGTGAGTTAGAAGCAAGGAGTGTCTGGGTTGAACTTACAAGTGTGATACTGATACCAGAACATAAGTAGCCCGTATCTTTGAAAAACTCTCGTGCATAGTTTGCCATCTCAGCGGCAATTTCTACGCCACTTAGTCCACTGCCCGCGATAACGATGTTGAAGTTTGAATCAAGTGAGCACTTTCCTTCATTTTCTATTTTTTTATAGATAAAATATTCAAATTTTTGTTTAAAAAGCAGAGCATTTTCGAGAGATTTGATGCCATGGAAATTTTCTCGTAATCCCTCAATGGAGCTGGGTATAAGCGTTTGTCCACCGCTTGAGAGTATAAGAAAGTCATACATGTAACGGTTAGAGTTTGTCACGACCTTATTATTGGTAAAATCGATGCGCAACACCTCTTCATGGATAAAAGTCACATTAGAAAAACTGGAACAAAAAGTATAAAGATCGATGGCGATATCTGAGAGAGTGATCTGGCTGGCGATGTAATCATAAACATCTGTTTGAAGATAGTGGTAAGAGTTTTTGTCGATAAGTAAGAGTTCGATATCTTTACATGTAGAGAGCTGTATTAATGCTTTGATACCACCATATCCTGCACCGACAATAATGATTTTTTGCTTATTCATAATCTCACCTCGTGGATATGATTATACATCAAAACTATTTCAAGAAAAAAGATATGCAGGAAGAATAAGAGGTTTTATATAGAAGAAGCTCTTACATGTAAAAGCTTACATGTAAGGAGTTATTGCATTTATATCTGTTGATGATTTAGCTAAAGAGCGCTTGAAGTGCGTCAACACCATCTTTTTGCTCTACTTCTATCCCTTCAGCAGTAGCTGATGTTCCGCTTTCAACAAGCTCTATAGCCATACCTGTAAGCATAGAAGCAAGGCGGATATTGATACCGCTTTTTCCGATTGCTTTACTTTTTTGGTCAGCTGGAAGAGTGATGATAGCTTTCTCAGCTTCACCTTTTTCATTTCTTACTATTTCGATATGAGAGATGATAGCCGGACTCATAACACGTGCTACGAAGAGTTCAGGAATCGTCGTGTACTCGATACAGTCAATATTTTCACCCATAAGCTCTTCACTCACAGCGTTGATACGAACACCGCGAACTCCGACTGTTGCACCAACCGCATCAACTTGAGGATGCATACTCATTAGTGCGATTTTTGCACGATCGCCTGGAATACGAGCTGATTTTTCAACGATAACGATTCCATCAGCGATCTCAGGAACTTCCATAGCTAAAAGTTGCTCTAAGAATTTTGGAGATGTACGTGAAAGCTCGATTTGGATACCGTTTGTTTTGTCGATATTTACACGACGAACAAGAGCTTTAAGGAGATCTCCAACTTTGAATTTTTCACCCTTAATACGGCTTTTCATAGGCAAAATTGCACGAACTTCATCTATATCAATATAAGTGTTTTGGTCACTATCTACAAGTGTCACGCGACCTGTGACGATAGTACCTATTTTAGAGTTATATTTGCTGTAAAGTTCATTTTCTACAAGTCTCTGGATATGGTACTCGATCTCGTTGTGAAGTTTTCCCGCCGCAGTTCTGCCGTAATCTTCAAGAGCGTGGTCGATTTGAAGTTGATCTTCAAGTTCAGCATCTTCATCAAGTTTAAGGGCGTCACTTAAAGAGATAAATCCGCCGCTAAGTTCTTCGTCTTCTAATCTTTTATCCTCATCTGGCACGACAATGATCGTTTGATAAAGGTGCATTTTTTTCGTTTTAGTGTCAATGTCTGCTTCAAAAGTGAATTTGTGATTTATAACGCGTTTAGCAGTTTGTACAAAAGCTGTTTTGAGTGCTTCAAGCACATTTGCAGGTTGAAGACCTTTTTCGTGAGCAATAGCATCTACGATATCTAAAATTTTTTCCATAAGAATCCCTTGTTTAGGTAGCTTTCATAAAAATAATAAATTTAATAATGGGGTTTCTTTTTATGAAGAGTGTAATTATAGCAAAAACAAATTTAAAAAATGTTTTAACTCTCCTCGTGCTTAATAGAATATTTATTGAACTTTGAATATAATGCACGTAATTATAACTAGATGAGGAAAAATCATGGAATTAAAACTAGCGCGTGTTGAGATCGACCAAAAACCAAAAAAAATTGACTTGAAAAAAATTGAAGAGAGTGCAGCAAAAGAGGGATCAATTATATTTTACTTTGATCGTGAAAATTCACATAAAGATCTTTTGGCTTTGCAAGATCACATTGAAGCAAGCGGAAAAAGTTTTTATATGCGTGAAGTAAAATACGGTCTTGCTGATAACGAGTACATGTACGAAGTTCATATACTGGCGTAAGGGTATCTGTTTTGAGTAAAAAACTTTATATTGAGACTCTTGGCTGTGCGATGAATGTTCGTGATTCTGAGCATATGATTGCAGAGTTAAATGAGACAGATGATTATGTGCTGACAGATGATTCAAAAGAGGCAGATCTTATTCTTATTAATACTTGTTCTGTACGTGAAAAGCCAGTACAAAAGCTTTTTTCAGAACTCGGTGTTTTCAATAAAAGTAAAAAAGAGGGCGCAAAAATAGGTGTGTGCGGATGTACCGCATCACATTTAGGCAAAGAAATTATTAAACGTGCACCTTATGTTAACTTTGTTTTGGGTGCGAGAAATGTTTCAAAAATAAGTGAAGTTTTACATAAAGATAAAGCGGTTGAGATTGATATCAATTATGATGAATCTGATTTTGCTTTTAAAGAATTTCGCTCATCCACTTACAAAGCATATATCAATATCTCTATTGGTTGTGACAAAGCATGTACCTTTTGTATCGTTCCAAAAACTAGAGGCGATGAGATCTCTATTCCTACAGATTTGATACTTCGTGAGTGTGAAAAAGCTGTCAAAAGTGGAGCAAAAGAGCTCTTTTTACTTGGACAAAATGTCAATAATTATGGTCGCCGTTTTAGTGGTGAACATGAAAAAGTTAACTTTACAGAACTTCTTCGCCGTATCTCAAAAATTGAAGATTTAAAGCGTATCCGTTTTACTTCTCCACATGCTTTTCATATGGACGATGAGTTTATAGAAGAGTTTGCAACGAATCCTAAAATATGTAAATCGATGCATATGCCTCTTCAAAGCGGTTCAACGAAAGTGCTCAAGGATATGAAACGCGGGTATTCGAGAGAATGGTTTTTAAACCGTGTAGAGAAATTGAAATCGATGGTTCCTGATGTAGGACTTAGTACAGATATCATTGTCGCTTTCCCTGGAGAGAGCGATGAAGATTTCCAAGACACGATGGATCTTGTACGTCAAGTAGGTTTTGAGCAAATCTTTAGTTTCAAATACTCTCCTCGTCCACTCACTGAAGCTGCAGAATTTACAAATGTCGTAGATGAAGAACTAGGTTCAGAACGTCTTTATGCTTTGCAAACACTCCAACAAGAGATTTTGGATAAAAAAATCGATGCACAGCTCGGATGTGTTCATGAAGTTTACTTCGAAGAGTTACGTCCAGATGGTTATGTGTCTGGCAGAAGTGATAATAATTATCTTGTGAAAGTCAAAGGAAGCGAAGAGCTTTTGGGAACTTTGGCAAATGTCAAAATCAACAAGGTCGGCAGAGCTTCTTTAATCGGCGAGATTGTTTGAGAGAGTTATGAAAAAGCGAATACTAAGAGCATTGGCTTTGGTTGTTGTACCATTTGTCGGGATGCTTCTTATGCGCTTTATTTACCTTACAAATAGAAAAATCTTCAATCTTCCACAAAATATTCCTACCGAACCTGTCGTTTTTGCTTTTTGGCATGGTGATCTGCTTATGCAACCCTATCTTTATTATCAGTTTCGAAAAATTCCTAAAGCCAATGTCCTCATCAGTGATCATTTTGATGGCTCTTTGATATCAAAAATTATGGAATACTTTAGTCTGGGCACGATAGCAGGTTCTACAAACCGCAACGCTGCAAAAGTATTGATACAGGCGATAAAAAGTTTAAAAGAGGGTTATGATATCGGCATCACACCTGATGGTCCAAAAGGTCCGCGTTACA
Organism: uncultured Campylobacterales bacterium; assembly: GCA_903885085.1. GTDB lineage: Bacteria > Campylobacterota > Campylobacteria > Campylobacterales > Sulfurimonadaceae > Hydrocurvibacter. The sequence goes on along the minus strand of CAISHH010000082.1, from coordinate 4,016 downwards.
GTGTGGGTGATGGAATCGTTGTAATGGCTCAAAAGACGGGAGCTAAAGTTATTCTTTACAACTGCAAGCCCTCAAGCTACTGGCAGTTAGGAAGCTGGGATAAATTTGTGATCCCAAAACCTTTTGGAACTTTGGAGTTTTTCGCAAGTGAACCTATCGACTTAACTGGCATAGCAATAAAAGAAGCCAAAAAGCTGATTCAAGAGAGAATGATGCAACATGTCGTATAAACTATTTTGGTTACTTGGCAGTCTTTTGTTGCTGTTTCAAAGAGCCTTAAAAGACAAGTGTATGAAAATCAATGAAAAAATCTCCTCTTCAATATAAAAAAGATTTTTTAATCTATCTCGAAAAAATACGAGGTTACTCAGACCTAACCCTTAAAACATATGATGAGGTTTTAAAAGAGGTCTTGTTATATATAGAGATAGAAAATAAAACCTCTACAACTATTTTTAATCTTATGCCTTATCGTATTATTATTGCTTCTTTAAAACAAAAAACGATAGCTAAAAAACTAAGTGCTATTCGCTCATTTTCGGAGTTTTTGATCACTCAAGGCGAGCATATTACTCTCAAAGCGGATGATAGTATAAAGGTACCAAAAACGCTTCCTAAACCGATCCCGCATGAGCATATTATGGAAGCACTCAGCCACGCAGATAAAGAGGAAAGTTTAGTTGTAATTATGCTCTATACGCTTGGTCTTCGTATCTCAGAACTGAGTGGTTTGAGAGTTGATGATATCAGTTTAGAGTGGATTCGTGTTGTGGGAAAAGGAAATAAACAAAGAGATATTCCACTTCTTTCATCAACTGCCAAACTTTTAGAAGCTTATAGAGATGAGAGAGCTCCTAAAACATACCTTTTTGAAAAAAATAGCCAAAAATTAAGCGAAAATAGTTTAAGATATACGATTACTAAGGTGTTTGAGCGGGTTTCTTTAAAAGTCACTCCGCACCAGTTACGTCATTCTTATGCGACGGCACTTTTAAATAATAATGCGAGAATTGTCGATGTTAGTGAACTTTTAGGTCACTCGTCTATGGCGACGACGCAGATATATACAAAACTTGGAAGTGCGCTAAAGATGCAAAATTACAACAAGGCTCACCCGTTGTGCAAGGAGATGAATGATACTTTCTAAGATAATGCATGGCCTGTATTTGAAGATATATATTAGTATTGTTGCATCAAGCACGAAGACCCATGTGAGCATTCATACTTTAAAGGGAAACAAAATTAAAGATACTCGAGTGAAGGTCTTCGAGGGCGAAGAGCTTTCTCAAAATATGCTTTCTTTTATCCACTCTTTTAGGTCTGAATCACCTTTTTCATATATCTCTTTTCTTGATTATTCTTTGCATCAAGGCGCTGTTCCTACATGTAAAGTGGAAGAATTTTTAAAATCTAGTCACAAAGATATATATACAACACTTTGTTATGATAGTTGGAGCAGTTACACATCTAAAATTGATCTGAGTATGTTAGAGAAAAAGTATAGCTCTTTAGGACTGGATTTTGTATTTTCACCTTTTTGTATTATAGAAAATTTTTTCAAAGATAAGATAGAGATGCAGGCAACACTTTATGTGTTGATTCAAGATGAGAGTATGAGTATTGCAGTATTTGAAGATTCGAAACTGAAATATGCAGAGTTTGCAGATGTTAAAAATGAGAAACTTGAGGGCGAACTTACACTAGGTGATGCCAAAGCTGAACTTAATTTTGATGATGATCAGATGTCTATCAATCTTGAAGATGTTGATGTTGATGTTGATGTTGATGATGGCTTTAATGATCTAACAAATATACAAGACCTTGATTCTATGGAAGAATTTGAAGACTTTACAGAGATAAAAGTTGGAGATAAAGAAACAAAACAAGATCTTATGAGTGCCAAAGATGAAGAGCATAGTTCTGGATTTAACGAAGAGTATAAACGTTTTAATGCAATAAAAAATGCATTGAAAACTTACTACACAGATGAAAAATATGAAAACAATTTTATAGAATCAGTTTATATCGCTGCTGCATGTGATGTAGAAAATAGTTTGAAGAACTATCTTGAAGAGGAACTCTTTTTAAAAGTATATGTGCGTCAAGTAGATATATCCACTGAAGTGTTTGACTTGGCAAAGAGAGAAAAAATATGACCAGAAGTTATATAAATCCTAGATCTAAGCAAGTGATTTCAGATGAGATGCAACTTGTTTTACTCTTTTTTACCATCTCAATCGCGATGCTTTTTTTAACGTATGGCTTTTTAAAGCTAAAGATTTACACATTTGAAGAGAGTGTTGTGCGCATTGAAACAAAAAAAGTTGAGTTGAAAAATTCAACACTCAAAATGCAACACCAAATACAGATCATAGAGCAAGAAAGTGATAGAGCTGAGAAGGTTGTAACTGAAAATAGTGTTTTAAAAGAGAGTGTCAAAAATCTTTTTGATCTTGTTCCTGATCGTATTACACTCTCAGAGGTGGAACTCAATAAAAATTCTTTAGTTATGAAAGGTACCACACCAAGTAAAGAGGTATACGAGTTTTTACTTCAAGCTCCTTTGCGCTCGATATTTAACAACACTTATACAAGCTTTTATCAAGCCCAAAATGGTTGGCTTAGTTTTGTTTCGACAAACACACTTGATGATGAAGAGTTACTAAAATGAAATCAATGAAAATGTCCCGTCAAAGTGTATATCTGCTGTCTATCACGATATTTTTACTTATTTTTGTATTTTTATTTGCATTTTTTATTTTGATTCCATCAGGTCAGGAATACAGACTCGCACGTAATGAAACTAACAAACATGCGGCTGAACTTAGTCAGTTTGAACAGCTCAATGATGATACGAATGGTCAGCTAAAATCTCTTCAGGAAAAACATAGAAGTGTCATAAATGCTTTTGCAAACACTTTTAATCAAGCTAAATTTATAGCAGAAAATAAAAAATATTTTCAAAATCTCACAGTTTCGAAACTCACAAAAGTTGATAGAGAAACTCCATTTGATCTTTATGAAGTCAACGCAACTTCCAAGATAGAGTCCCCAGTTGTCTTTTATAACTTTTTAGACAGTTTAAATAAGAGTCATTGGGTTATCGGAGTGAATTTCCCTATCCATTTTCAAAAAGAGGGAGAGTTTATCGTTTCATCTTTTACGATGCGTGTTTATAACCTCAATGATGATATCAATGAAAGTAAGACGGCGGCAAAAAAAGAGAACTCAACTACACCAGCGCCTTTAAAAGTAGACGTAAATCTTACAGAAGAATGATCTCTTCTAAAAGTTCTTGATTTAAAAAAAGATAAGGGCGCAGTTTTAGGGGGATCTTTAAAACTCTGCATCTCTCTTTGAACTCTTTATCCATACTAACATCCAAAAGATAGGGCGCGATGAAAATTTGCGTCTCTGTCTTGGCGACAATATATTTCCTTGATACGACACTCTCAGCATTCTCTTTTAACTCAGCTCTTACTTTAGCACTTATCATAATGCCTAAACGCTTTAATATTTTATCAATATGGTAAAGGTCATTTTTAGTATTTTTGGTTTTTCTAAAAGTATATAAATCTCTTACATGTAGAAGTTCTATCTCTTCTATAAGTGCCTTATTGTCCTCATCCATATAGAGAAAACTCTTCTCAATTCCCTCGCTATATTTTTCCAAAAGAGGGTTTACATGGTAGTGTCGAAACTCATTTCTTTTGATACTTATATCTTCGTTTGTCTCATCTTCAAACCATCTTTTATCATTCATTTTGAGGTAATCAATAAGCTCAGATTTATTTACATGTAAGAGCGGACGCAAAAGCTTGTAAGTCTCTTTTTGTGTCATAGTTGACATGGAATTTAGCTCTGCATAACCCGCTCCTTTGCACAGTTGCATAAAAAACCATTCGAGTCTGTCGCCTAGATGATGGGCAGTTAACAAGTGTTCATATCCATAAGTAAGAATAAGTTCTTCAAAAAAATCGTAGCGAATCTTTCGCGCATTTGCTTCAAAGTTTGTT
>CAISHH010000081.1 GCA_903885085.1 uncultured Campylobacterales bacterium | reverse complement strand
TTTTATAAACAAGCGACATCTTTGTTGACATATTCCGACCCCGGCAAAATTACATGGGGGATTAAAAACATATTTTCAAGATTACAATAATGAAAGATCGCATCTGTCATTGGGCTAAAGTATACCAGCTAAAGATTACCAGATAGTCAGCGGAGGTGGCGTAAGATTACTTGATATGTACAGCAAGAAGAACAAGCCGATAGAAAAGTTAACGATAAAAGAGGGGCAACTCCTTTCCGCTGCATGAACAGATTAAGTTACCTTCTAAACTCAGCCCCTTTTTGCCTATCGGTTGGGGTCTACTTCATATTTCAAGGTTAAGTTTAATATTTTCTTGTAGGGAATTTAAATGAAAAATGAATCAAATTCAGCTCCATTGGTAAGTGTTATTATCCCAACATTTAATCCTTGTGATTTTCTTGAAAAAGCGATTGCTTCGGTTTTTAGTCAGAAATATGAGAATATCGAGCTAATAGTTGTTGACGATTTCTCTTGTGATTCTTCCCGTAAGTATATCAGTAGATTGTGTGATATATATTCATGTCATCTTATTCTTTTAGACAAAAATTCAGGTGGTTGTGCCAAGCCGCTTAATGAGGGAATAAAGCATTCCTCTGGAAAATATATCGCCATTTGCGCACAAGATGATTTATTTATTGATTCAAAAATAGATTGTCAAGTTAATTATTTGGAGGCTAACCCTAATTATGCAATGTCATACTCTGATACTTATTTGATACTAAATAATGATCAAAAGTTTATAAAACTGAAAACTCCAAAGCGTAGATCCGGAAAAATATTTAACGATATTATTTTACAAAAATTTTATATCCCCGCAGTGTCAGTTGTTATTAAAAGGGATGTATTTGATGTTATTGGTTATTTTGATGAAAATCTTCTTATTGAGGATTGGGATATGTGGCTAAGAATTGCAAAAAAATATGAAATTGGGTATTTAGAAGCTAGTTTAGCTGTTTACAGAAGTCATAATAATAATATCAGTAAATGCCGTGCTAATGAAATGATTTCCGATCGTATATCAATAATTAATAAATGGAATTTAGAACCAGTTTTTGATGCAGCTTTAACCGTAACTTCATTTTTAGATGGGGCAATTAACTTTAAGTTACCTTTTCCCTTTATAAAAAATTCATTATTAGCTTTTTGGTATTTGAGACAACCTATCAGATGGTTGAAGATTATAGTTTTTAAAATTTATAATTCTTAATATTTTGAAGAAGCACCGAAATTAATTTAAAATTATATAACTAAGAAATATACCGGATTTTGTTAAACTTATTCTAGCATAAATTTTAGAGACAGACTTAAATCTTGAATATCAAATTATTAGACAAATTAAAATATATATTGTTTTTATGAAACTAATAAACCATAAAAATAGTTCTCCAATAAAATTTGCCGGCGGGAAAATGACAGATATAGAAGCTAATGCCTTTCCTATTATCTATGATATTCCGCGCATTGCGGATATAGAAAATTATACCAAAAAATTTGTGGCTCAATGAGGTCGTTTTAGTAAGGTTGTGTTAGAAGGTACGAAAGTAAACCTATACAGTATTAATTATTCTGATACTGCTTTTCGAGTTTCTCAAATTCGTATCTCGGAAAAATCTTTGCCAACTCACCCAGCATCGTTGAAACTTGCTCCATGTCTGGAACTCCTAGTGTATTGTGCATATAAAATGCTTGGTCGCTTTTAATATCACCGTTTTTCAAGTGTTCAAGCACTTTTTTTAACTAGACAATACTTGCTAAGAGAGTACTAAAGTATTTAAAACCTACTCCCCACCCAATGGCTTTAAAATATCGTGCAGACATTGACGGACTCCGTGCCATCGCTGTCTTATCAGTCATATTCTTTCATACAGGCATTTTGGGTTTTTCAGGAGGATTTGTCGGTGTTGATGTTTTTTTTGTCATCTCTGGATATCTCATCACATCCATCATTCTCAAAGAGATTCTGTCTGGAAAGTTCTCCATCTCTCGATTCTACGAACGTCGTATTAGAAGAATCTTCCCCGCACTATTTCCTGTTATTGCTTTTACTATTGTAATCGCTACATTTCTGTTTGATTCTATTTCATTTGAATCATTTGGCAAAAGCATAACTGCGACAGCTGTATTTGGTTCAAACATCTTCTTTTGGACAGAGTCAGGTTACTTTGATGCAGCCTCATTCACTAAGCCCCTCCTCCATACGTGGTCACTCGCAGTTGAAGAACAGTTTTATATTTTTTTTCCATTACTACTCATCGCAATCAATCGTTTTTCAAAAAACCGATATCTAGAATGGATTGTTGGAATCTGTACCATCTCTCTCCTTACAAGTATATATGGTGCCTATACTCATCAAGTAGCAACATTTTATCTTGTCCCTACACGAGCATGGGAACTTCTATTCGGATCTCTTCTATCCCTAGAAGTCATACCTGAACTAAAATCAAACGTTAATCGTAATATCGTCTCGATTATTGGACTTGGCCTCATTGTATTCAGTGTTTTTTCCTATAATGAATCCACAGTATTCCCAGGTGTCTCCGCAATAGTCCCAGTTCTGGGGTCTACGCTCATTATCTATAGTGGTATTGGGGGAGGTTCGTCTATCGTCAAAAAGCTTCTCAGTCTCAAATTGTTAGTCTTTATCGGACTCATCTCATACTCTCTCTACCTTTGGCATTGGCCACTTATAGTTTTTTCAAAGTATCTGATATTTCGAGAGCTAACACCTCTCGAAATATCGGGTATTATCCTTGCATCCTTGATCATTTATATCCTTTCACTAAAGTTTATAGAAACATCGTTTCGAGGAACAGAACCCATTATTCCCAACAAAAAAAAACTTTTTATTCTTTCATCGGTTATAATTGTCATCTTTTCTACAATAGGTATTGCTATATATTTACAAAAGGGGATGAGTTATCGTTTTTCAAATGGTGTAACTACATATAATTCTGATAATGATCCTATGTGGATTAAAAGTGCGGTTAATAGAAAACGAATTGATGAAGGTAAATTGCCGGATATAATAGGAAATAATATTTCAACTCCAAATTATGTATTATGGGGTGATTCCCACGCAGAGGCATTAATCACAGCGTTATCTGAAGAGGGATTAAAATACGGTATATCCGGATATAATATGGCAGACTACAGACAATGTCGTCCTTTAATTGGTATAAGACAAAGTAATGAGGACTGGAATGAAGTCAGTCGTAATAATAACGTGATACGATTTATATATAATCATCACGAAATAAACACTTTTATTATTGCGGCATCTTGGAATAGTGGAGGCGGAAGAAATCTGAATGATGAAATGGATAAATATTCTATAAATAAAACTTATTTAGATTTTATGAGAACTGGACTTTCTAGATCTATAAATATCTTGTCGCAAATGGGATGTAAAATTGTTTTAGTTACAGATGTTCCAAGACTTACCATGGATCCGAACGTTTATTTCTTTCGATCTAGAAGAGGAAATAAATTAATCAATTTAAGAGAAATATTAGAAAGTCCGAACGAGTATTATGCAAATAATAAAAATGTGATGGCAATTCTAAATTCAGTTGGAAATAAAAAAAATATTCACATTGTTCATATAGAAAAAATGTTTTATGATGGCGATCTTTCTCCAATAAAGTCATCAAATAGCTTATATTTAGATAAGAACCATTTAACTTCTGAAGGTTCTCGATTTGTCGCTCCCATCTTTGATGATGTTTTCACACAAATCGCAAATAATTCCAATTTACAATCAAGATAATCATAATGTAAGTTTTCGTATTGTTCATATTGATGGCTAAATGATTTATGAGTTTATAAAATGTCCAAGCCATAATATTAAACAGGTTTTAAAAAATAACTAAAAATGCTAATCACAATTATTAATCCAAAAAATAACTCCCCGCTAAACATTGTGGACGGTAAATTGACTGATAATGAGGGCAATACCTTTCCTGTCATCAATGGTATTCCACGCATAGCAGATATAGAAAACTACACCGATAACTTTGGAGTGCAGTGGAACAAATTTGACACAACTCAACTGGATAGGGAAAGAGATGGGTTAACACATAGCAATAAAAGATTATTTGCCGAATCCGGATGGTGTGCAGATGATTTAACTAGTAAAAATATTCTTGAGGTTGGATCTGGTGCTGGTCGTTTTAGTAAGGTTGTGCTAGAATGTACGAAAGCAAATCTCTACAGTGTAGATTATTCAGATGCAGTAAGCGCAAATTATAAAAATAATGGTCAAATAGCCCCGGAACGATTTCATTTATTTCAGGCAAGTATTTATGAATTACCGTTTCCAGATAACAGTTTTGATAAAGTATTTTGTTTTGGGGTGTTGCAACATACTCCTGACTTCCAATTATCGATTAAAGCTTTAGTTGATAAAGCCAAGCCGGGCTCGGAAATTGTTGTAGATTTTTATGCCATAAAGGGGTGGTGGACAAAAATTCATGCAAAATATATTTTGCGTCCAATAACAAAAAAGCTTTCTCATAAGTCCTTGATGACAATAATTCAAAAAAATATCAATTGGATGATGTGGCTCTTTGATGTACTTCAATTGTCAGGGTTTGGTGTTTTGACTCGTTTTATACCTATAGCAGATATGAGACTCTTTCCTAAAAATTTAACAATAACTGAACGAAAGGAATGGGCATTTTTAGATACGTTCGATATGTTTTCTCCCGAATACGATAATCCTCAACGAATAATAGATGTTGTTAAAATGTTTGAAAAATATGGCGCTGATGTTAATTATTATGGTATTATAGAATACGATGAAGGTTCAGGGGCAGTGGTAAGAGCAATCAAAAAAAATTGAAATAAATTTTCTTCATAAGATTTCATTAAGTGTTTAAGTTTAATGATAGGTACTTTGTAGGTAATGCATACAAATTTCTTAAAGCTATACAGAAATAATTGTATGTTACTCACGATGTATATTGCGTTGCAAATCTGTTCGATAAACTTTTCTATCAATAAGGCTCTTGAACAATATAATAAACATTTATTTACATCTGTTACGGGAGGATCGCGACTATGAGTTTTGGTGTTCTTTATATTTCATATGATGGCATGCTTGAGCCGTTAGGGAAGTCGCAAGTATTGGGATACCTTAACCGACTTGCTGTTGATCGACCTATTCATCTTATTAGTTTTGAAAAACCTAGTGATTGGAATAATATTTCAGAACGTGAACTAATAAAGAAACATATTTTTACATCGGGTATAGTATGGCACCCCTTAAGATATCATAAGTATCCTTCAGCTTTAGCCACACTTGGGGATATATTTTGTGGGATAGCTCTTGGTTTATGGATTGTGTTGCGTTATCGCTTGTCTATTATCCATG
>CAISHH010000080.1 GCA_903885085.1 uncultured Campylobacterales bacterium | reverse complement strand
GCCACCAAGGTCTGGAGAATTAAACTGAGCCATACTGCCTCCGCCGTTCTTCACAGCGCCGATCATATAGATAACAGCATTTGTACTCAAATTATATTTTGAAGCAAGATTATTGACCAAAGTTTGGCCTTGTGGGGTAAGTGGTTGGATGGGAGTTCCTTCTATTTTGTAATGGAGAGTATATATATTTGATATTTCTGTAGGTGTGTGAAGACAGACACATAATATAGGATAAAATTAAGTGTAGCTAGAATTGTACTACAATTATCCTATATCCTTGTGTTGAGAGATGATGTTTAGTTGATAAACTCTTTTTTTTGAAGTCTGAAATATTTATATGTTTCATGGCTGACGAGTAATAGAATCGGAAATGGAAGTAATACCCAAAGATCACTAAGCGGCACATGTGCGGTGTTGAACACTTTTTGAACCGCCGCGACATTTAAAAGCATATAAATCCACACGAGCACCGTACTCCATGCAAACAAAAGTGTTTTGTTAGATCTCCAACTGAGTGTCCAGATATTAAACTCCCAGCTTCGTAGCGTCCAAACATTTGCAAGTTGGCTTGTTACAGCTCCTAGAAGTGTCATCGTCATCGCTTGAGCGGCAAAAACAGGATCTTTAAGATTGACATCGCCATATTGCCAGCCGTGGGTAAAAAGAAAAGTCATAAATGCAAACATCGCAGCACTTGCTTCGATGACACCTATAAAAAAATATCCGCGCTTGAAAACTTCCCAATCCAAAATCTTCTCATCTTTGCTTACAGGCGCTCTTTTCATGATATTTTTTTCAGGATTCTCACTTCCAAGCGCCAAACCTGGAAGCATATCTGAACCAAGATCGATAGACAATATCTGAATTACCGAAAGTGGATTTGGTATCTTGAAAAAGAACGACATAATATAAGGCACGATCTCAGGAACATTGGAGGAAAGGATATAGGTCACAAATTTTTTGATATTAAAATAAACTGTTCTTCCCTCTTCGATGGCTGAGACAATGGAGTTGAAATTATCATCAAGCAAAATCATATCGCTTGACTCTTTTGCCACGTCGGTTCCGCTTCCCATGGCGATGCCGATATCCGCTTTTTTAAGTGAGGGCGCGTCATTGACTCCATCGCCCGTCATAGCAACAACTTCACCGTTTTTTTGTAGAGCATCAGCAATTTTAAGCTTTTGATTGCTTGCCATTCGGGCAAAGATATAGGTTTTTTCTTTCAAAAGTTCTTGCAGCTCTTCGGTGCTAAGTTCTGCTACTTGATTGCCCGTTAAGATTTCATCATATTGTAAACCTATTTGTTTTCCTATCGCGGCGGCAGTGTTGGCATTGTCGCCTGTTATCATGAGGGTGCGGATTCCTGCTGTGTAGCATTTTGTAAGGGCGTCTTTGACTTCAGGACGTGCACTATCCATGATGGCTAAAAGTCCGATTAGAGTGAGGTTTTCCTCTTCATCTTTATTATTTATTGCGATGGCTAAAACCCGATACGCATTATGTTCAAAGGCTTCAAGCTCGCGCAGGACTTTTACTTTGGCTTCATCATCAAAACTTTTTAATCCCTCAGTATCTTGAAAATGGATTGTTTTGGTAAGTATGAGCTCTGAAGCCCCTTTGACAAAAAGTATCTCTTTGCCATCTAATTCCCCAAAAGTGGACATCATTTTTCGTTCAGAACTGAAAGGGTTCTCTTTTATCTTTACAAAGCCGTTACTTATATTATATTTTTTCGCAGCTGCGACAATGGCAAGTTCTGTCGGATCGCCGATGATCTTGCCATCTTCGATACTTGCTCTTGAGTTAAAAACTCCTGCTTGGAGTAAAAGTGTAAGGTGCTTGGCAGAATTTTCATTTTCATTTTCGATCTTAAAATCGCCTGTCGTTTCATATCCGCTTCCGCTGATAGATATTTTTTCCCCGCTGCAGAGATAAATCTCTTTGAGTGTCATCTCATTTTTTGTAAGCGTTCCTGTTTTATCGGTACAGATGGTTGTCACACTTCCAAGCGTCTGCACTGAGGCAAGATTTTTGATAAGTGCATTTTTCTTCGCCATTCTTTGAGAAGCGAGTGAAAGAGAGAGTGTGATAGTGGGAAGCAAACCCTCTGGAACATTTGCGACGATGAGCGAGAGCGCAAAGATCGCCGCCATAAGGAATCCTTTGCCTGAAAAATATCCCAGAGCAAAAAAGACGATTCCCGCTAGAAGGGCAAGGATGGTCAAAATTTTAGTCATTTTGATCACCTCTTTTTCAAGAGGGGTAAGACCTTTTTCTATATTACTTGTTAGCGTCGCGATCTTTCCAAACTCTGTTGTCATCGCAGTTGCTACAACCACAGCTTCGCCGCTTCCATTTACTACACTTGTTCCCGCATAGACCATATTTTTCGCATCGATATTTCTTAAAGCACCCTTACATGTAAGCTCTCTTCTGCTTGGTTTTGATTCTCCATCGAGCGAAGAGGTGTTGATATAAAGTTCATTTGCTTCTAGCAATACGCCATCAGCGGCAATTTTATCTCCCTCTTCAAGGAGGATAATATCTCCGGGGACAAGTTCACTTGCATCGACTTGTACCATTTTTGCATCGCGTCTAACTTTGACGATAGTTGGCATCAGTCTTAAAAGCGCATCCATCGCTTTATCGGCTTTAAAGTTTTGCCAAAAGGTGAAGCTGGCATTGATAATAACCGCACCAAAGATTGCATAGCCTAAGATATCATTTCCCTGGTTGGGCTGATACCCTTCTGCTATAAAAGCCAATACACCTGCGATTTCAAGCAGGATGGGAAAGAACTCTATGTATTGTTGAAAATACTCTTTGAAATAGTTTTTCTTCTTTTTTGACTCTATAATATTTTTGCCAAACTCCTCTTTTCTACTTCGTATTTCGCTTACATGTAAGCCATCTTTACTCGTCCTAAACTCTACAAAAAGTTGTTGGAGCGTATACTCAAAGGGTTTCATGACTGATCTTTGTATGGAATAAAAAAGAGTGTATTCGTGATAGGAGTTTTAAATAGGATATCGATGGGATGGTGTCCAAAAAAACTTTTGTCATGGTGTCCGCCGATGATGGTAAGATCATAATTATTTTTTGCAATATGTGCTGTGACTTTTTCATCTGCTAAAAGTGCAAAATTATGTTTGAGGGAAAATTTAAGATGCATCATTTTTGCAAGTGCAAAATAGTGTTTGAGATTAAATAAAATCTCTTGGAAACGTTCTCTCTCTTGTTGAGTAGAAAGATTGGCCATTTCTCCTTTTGAAGATTTATCTAAAGAATAGATCTCAGCTTTTGCATTGTAAGCAAGAGTGAAGGCTGTAAAAAAAAAGAATTTTTTTACAGAAAGCTTTGAACCTCTGATTGGCATTACGATTTTATCAACACTCTCGTGCATGGAGAGTTTGACAATTTTTACGATGGCCAAATCAGTTTTGATATTTGCTTTAAGAAGGGTTTGGGCAAAGGATTTTTCAAAAAAAGAGTGG
>CAISHH010000079.1 GCA_903885085.1 uncultured Campylobacterales bacterium | reverse complement strand
TATCATAATTTGGCCCTTTGAATTTCTTGTATTGCCCTATTATATGTCAATTTTTATAAAAGTTATATGTTAAAATAGCACTTTTATTTTGGAGATTTGATGTTATTTGTAAAAACTGTTTTATTGTTCTTTTGTTTTACTTTGCAGCTTCATGCGATCACTTTGCAAGAAAATTATGAAACAAAAGGCAGAGATATTTATGCAAGCGATATTTCCAAAGAGAGTGAAAACGATTTTTTACTTTTTTCCTATGATGATGACAAACATATGCTTCGAACGAGTGCTGAGAAAGTAATAGAAATCTTTAAAGCACATGGAATCCAGATCAAAAAAAATGATGTTAGATATATCAATTTTCGAGAAAAATCTCGTATCGATATCGATAAAATCTCAGATGCTCTTAAAAAAGAATTTTTAACGAAATATCCAACTTTAAAGATAAAAAGTCTCAGAGTTTATCCTCGTTCTTATCTCACAAAACTGCCAAAAACATTTTCACTCTCTTTACAAAGACAGACTTTATATAAAAACTATTCGACTTTCTCTATTGTGACGCCTGATCATAAGATGATCTTTTTTGATTATATTTTAGATGCTGATATTGACGTTGTAATTACGACAAAAAATATCAAACGCCATGAGAAAATCTCTTTTGAAAATACGAAGATCAAGAGTGTGAAGTTTTTAAGCTTTAGAGCAGATCCACTTGGTGACATTACAAATCATCAATATCAAAGCAAATTTTCACTAGAATCCGACGATATATTGACTCAAAATGATATTGAGTTACTCAGTATCGTACGAAGAGATGAACATGCAAACGCTTTTATAGAAGATGGCGGTGTGTCTATCACTTTTGATGTTGTCGCTGAGCAAGATGGCAGAGAAGGCGATATTATCGCTGTTCGTAAATCTGATGGAAAAAAATTGAGGGCGAAAGTCGTCGGAGTAAAGAGAGTACAGATCCAATGAAAAAAATAGTAGTTTCCATAAGTGGTGCAAGCGGTGCAAGTTTAGGGCTTAAAGTCCTTTCTTTGTTACCAAAAGGTATCCAAAAACATCTTATAATCTCAGAACATGCCAAAATAGTCCTAGACAAAGAGCAAGATATCATCGTTCATGATGAAAAAAATATTGCAGCTTCCATTGCAAGCGGAAGTTTTAAGGTGGATGCGATGATGATCATTCCATGTAGTATGAACACGTTGGCAAAGATCGCTTGCGGGATATCTGACAATCTCACAACGCGCGCGGCTTCTGTGATGATAAAAGAGCGTAAAACTCTACTTTTAGCACCACGTGAGATGCCCTTTTCTGCTATCGCTTTGGAAAATATGCACAAACTCGCATCTTTAGGAATCATCATAGCGCCTCCAGTTATGGCGTATTACAGTGAGCAAACAAGTTTAGAAGAGATGGAAAATTTTATGATCGGCAAGTGGTTTGACCTCCTTGGAATCGAGAACGACTTATACAAAAGATGGGATGAAAATGAATAAAATTGCACTTTATCCAGGGACTTTTGATCCTATTACCAACGGTCATTTTGATATTATTGAAAGAGCTTTGGGTCTTTTTGATGAAGTGATCATCGCTGTGGCTGATTCTCAAGAGAAAAACCCGATGTTTACTTTAGAACAAAGAGTTGACATGACAAAAGAAGCTGTAAAAACTCTCTCAAATGTCCGTGTTGTAGGATTTAATAACCTCACAGTTGAACTTGCAAAAACTGTAGGTGCAAGCATTCTCATTCGCGGACTGCGCGCGGTGAGTGACTTTGAATTTGAACTCCAACTTGGGTATCTGAACAATTCACTTGATGACACGATAGAAACAGTGTATCTGATGCCAAAACTCCAACATGCGTTTATCAGTTCTTCTATTGTGAGAAATCTTTTAAAGTTTAACGGAAAAACAGAGCATCTCCTTCCTCGTGAAGTACAAGCGATGATACAAAAGCAGATGATATGTATATAACAATCGAGGGGATCGATACAGCGGGAAAAAGTACGCAGATACAAGCCTTAAAAGAAAATTATCCTGATGCCATTATCACTAAAGAACCCGGAGCAACAAAACTCGGAGTCAAACTTCGTGAAATCGCCCTCTTCTCTGAAATTAAAAGCCCGATTGCAGAACTTTTGATTTTCTTGGCTGATCGCGCTGAGCATGTCGCAGAAGTCGTTGAGCAAAATCTCGACAAGCTTCTTATCTCTGATAGAAGCGTTATCTCAGGCATAGCGTACGCAGATGTCGTCGGACATTTTGAAATGGAAAAACTCATCGAGCTCAACCGCTTTACATGTAAGGATATATTTCCATCAAAAGCGGTTGTGTTAAAGCTCTCACGAGAAGAACTGACTTACAGACTTTCGTTAAAAGAGCATGACAAAATCGAAGGGCGCGGGATAGATTATCTTTTATCGATTCAAGATTCTCTTATTAAGGCGGCACGTGCTTTACATGTAGAGCTTTTAGAGATAGACGCTTCCTTACATGTAAGTGAAATAACGGAACAAATTATCAATTTTATAGAGGAAAAAAACTAAATGATACAATCACTTCGTGGAATGAATGACATACTAGAGTCACAGAGATTTGAATATTTTATAGAAGTCGCAACAAAAATAGCAAAAAATTATGGATTTTCGTATATTGAAACACCACTTTTAGAAGAAACAGCCCTTTTTAAACGCTCAGTGGGCGAGTCAAGCGACATCGTCGGTAAAGAGATGTACCAGTTTATAGACAAAGGTGAAAACGATGTTTGTTTGCGCCCTGAGGGAACAGCAGGCGTTGTTCGTGCATTTATTCAAAGCAAATTTGACAAGGCTGGGGGAAACTATAAATTTTTCTATCACGGTCCTATGTTTCGTTATGAACGTCCACAAAAAGGGAGACTCCGAGAATTTCACCAGTTTGGAGTGGAAAGTTTTGGCGAAGATAGCGTGTATGAAGATGCGACGATGATCATGATGATCGCCGATATTTTCAACGCTCTTGGGATCGGTTACAGACTTAAACTAAACTCCCTAGGTGATAGCAATTGTATGCCTCAGTATCGTGAGAGTTTAGTTACATTTTTGGATGAATGTATTGATGAAATATGTGATGATTGTAAGCGTCGCAAAGGTACAAATCCTATTCGTGTTTTGGACTGTAAAAGTGAGAAATGTCAGTCACTTTATGTTAATGCACCAAAGCTTTTAAATAATCTGTGCTCTACATGTAACGAAGATTTTGAAAGCCTCAAAAAGATACTAAGTTCAAATGATATCGGTTTTGAAATAGATAACCATTTAGTTCGTGGACTAGACTACTACTCTAAAACGGCATTTGAGTTTGTAAGTGACAATATCGGCGCACAAAGTGCCATAGCTGGAGGCGGACGTTATGACAGACTTGTAGAATTTCTTGATGGAAAAGCGACACCTGCAGTTGGTTTTGCCATAGGAATCGAGAGACTTTTAGAACTTATCGTTATGCCAGAAACTTCTCGTGAGGGCACTTACTTTGGAGCGATGGATGATGAAGCGGTAGAACTTGTGATCTCGCTTGCTCAAACAAAAAGAAAAACAGAAAAAGCCACAGTTTCATACAAATCAAGAAACCTGAAAACTCACCTCAAAAATGCGGATAAAGCCAATGCAAAATATTGTGCCATTATCGGTGAAAATGAGTTTAAAGAGAACAAAATTTGGATAAAAAACTTAGATGAAAAAACAGAACAAATCATCCCAATTTGTGAAATATAAGAGGAGAAATATATGAGAAATTACGGAATTGATCTTTGGGGAAATGACAACTTTGTTATCAAAAATGGTAAGGTTTGTATCAACTACGGAAGTAAGCCATCTATCATAGATATTACACAAAAAGTTCGCGCTTCAGGTCTTCGTGGTCCTTTAATACTTCGTTTTGAACATCTTATTCAAAAACAGATTGATACCCTTTATAGCTCATTTTCAAATGCTATCTCTGAAAACAGTTATAACGGAACATTTAACGCTGTTTTTCCTCTTAAAGTAAATCAGTTTCCAAATGTTGTCGAAGCCATCGCACATTGTGGAGAGAACAGAGGTTACGGTCTTGAAGCAGGTTCAAAAGCGGAACTTTTCTTGGCGATGAGCTACACTCCCCTTGGTTATCCTATCACTGTTAATGGATTTAAAGACACAGAACTCATCGAGCTTGGTTTTATCGCGGCTCACAGCGGACATAATATCACTATTACCATCGAAGGTCTTGGCGAGTTGGAGACAATTTTAGAAGTTGCAGAATCTTGTGACTTAAAAATGCCAAATATCGGTATTCGTCTGCGTCTGCATAGTTCAGGAAGCGGTACGTGGGCAAAAAGTGGAGGAATGGATGCAAAATTCGGTCTCACTTCTACTGAAATTTTAGAGGCGATGCAATTACTTCGTGATTCAAACAAGATGGAACACTTTAAGATGCTTCATTTTCATATCGGCTCTCAAATGTCAGATATCTCACCTCTTAAACGCGCACTGAGAGAAGCGGGAAATATCTATGCAGAACTTAAAAAAATGGGTGCAGACGCACTTAACAGCATCAATATCGGGGGCGGTCTTGCTGTAGAATATTCTCAGCATAAAAATGAATCTGCTAAAAACTACTCCATAGAAGAGTTTGCAAATGATGTTGTTTTCCTTCTTCGTGAAGTAAGTAACTCAAAATCTGTTGAACATCCAAATATCTATACAGAATCAGGCCGTTTTATTGTTGCATCTCATGCTGTTTTGATTGCGCCTGTTTTGGAGCTTTTCACTCAAGATTATCAGATGCAACATATCAAATTCAAAGAGATAAATCCTCCATTGATTGAGGAACTTAGAGAGTTATATGATCTTTTAACCCCTAAAAATGCGATGGAATACCTCCACGATGCACTCGATCATATCGAATCACTTTTGACCCTTTTTGATCTTGGATATATCGATCTTCAAGATAGATCAAATGCGGAGATTTTAGCGCATAATATCATTAAAAAAGCTCTGTATATATCTCAAGAAAGTCCAACACAAGAGATCAAAAAGCTTCAAGAAAGACTTCAAGAACGTTACTTGATAAACAGTTCCATCTTTCAAAGTCTTCCGGATTATTGGGGTCTGGGTCAAAGTTTTCCTATTATGCCACTTGATAGACTCGATCAAAAAGCAATCCGTCCGGCATCTTTATGGGATATCACATGTGACAGCGATGGTGAGATAGGTTTTGATCCAAAAAAACCACTTTATCTGCATGACGTAGATCTTGATAATGAAGAGTATTTCTTAGGATTTTTCAATGTTGGAGCGTATCAAGAGACTTTGGGCATGAACCATAACCTCTTTTCTCATCCGAGTGAATGTAGTGTCGAGATCACAGAAGATGGATTTAAACTCTATAATATAGAAGATTCTATCAGTGTTATGGATATTCTTGATGATATGGGTTATAATGCACGAGAATTATTAATCAAACTTAAAACGAATCTGTTACAGAGTGATTTTATAACAGAAGAAGAAAAAAATGATACACTTCAAAAATTAGAAAATTATATGTACCAAAATGGTTATCTTAGAACAACCAGATAAAGGGTTTCAGTGGGCTTATTTAGTGAGATAAAAGAAGATTTTTCAAACGCATATAAAAACGATCCGGCACTTACGTCGTATACAAACTTTTTGTTCAATTATCCTGGTGTCTGGGCTATTGCTTGGTATAGAGTTGCAAATCGTTTGCATAAGAATGGTTTTCGACAACTAGCACGTACAGTTATGGGTCTCAATCAGATCATAACCAATATCGACATCCATCCAGCTGCGACCATCGGTAAACGTGTTTTTATCGATCATGGCTTTGGTGTGGTCATAGGTGAAACAACTATCATCGAAGATGATGTGCTTATCTACCAGGGCGTCACACTCGGCGGAGTAAGTTTGGAACCAGGGAAACGGCACCCAACTATATGCCATCATGTCGTCGTCGGTGCGGGTGCGAAAGTACTTGGAAATATCACTATTGGCGAGCATTCTAAAATCGGTGCAAACTCCGTTGTCGTAAAAAATGTTCCCGCATGTTCCACTGCAATCGGTATTCCTGCACATACGATAGAAAAAGGACGTTGTAAAGATCCATTTATGCACAATATGCTTCCAGATATCAACAAAGAGATGTTTGAGTACCTCTTAAAACGTGTCGCTATTTTAGAACACATTGTCGTCGAAGACAATAAAAATCTCTTAGAAAAAGATCTCGAATTAGAAACGATTTATGAGTCTTTTATTAAGTCTATGAAAAACTAACATTTTATTTGTCCGTAAAATGTGCAAAGCCCATTTTACTTCGCTTAGGCTGCTGTGGCCACTAAAGTTTGCTTTTCAAAAAGCAAAAAAATATCAAGAGATCTTAATATTTTTGGTATAATTCCGCAATTTATTTCACCTAAGGTATAACCATGCTTACTAAACGTATCAATGCCCTATCTGAGTCTATCACTATCGCGGTATCTAACCTCGCGCAAGAGCTAAAAGCGCAAGGAAAAGATATCCTTAGTTTTTCTGCAGGCGAGCCAGATTTTGACACTCCTCAAGTTATCAAAGACGCAGCTATCAAAGCTATAAACGATGGTTTTACAAAATATACCGCAGTTGATGGTATTCCTGCTCTTAAAAAAGCGATTATTGACAAGCTTCAAAGAGAAAATGGACTTACTTATACTCCAGCGCAAGTTATCGTAAACAATGGTGCAAAACACTCTTTGTTTAACCTATTTTCAGCAGTTGTTGAAGAAGGTGATGAAGTGATCATTCCTGCTCCATACTGGGTTACTTATCCTGAGATAGTAAAATACTGCGGCGGAACTCCAGTTGAGATCGATACAGATGATGCTTCTGGATTTAAAATTACTCCAGAACAGTTAAAAAATGCCATCACTCCAAAAACAAAGATGATAGTTTTGACATCTCCTTCAAATCCTACAGGTTCTGTTTACTCTAAAGAGGAACTTACAGCACTTGGAAAAGTTTTAGAAGGTACAGATATCTTAGTTGCAAGTGATGAGATGTATGAAAAACTTATCTATGATGGTGAGTTTACATCTTCTGCGGCTGTGAGTGAAGATATGTTTAAACGTACTATCACGATCAACGGTTTGAGCAAATCTGTGGCGATGACTGGATGGAGATTTGGATATATGGCTGCGCACCGTACAGATATCATCCAAGCAACAAAAACATTGCAAAGTCAAAGTACCTCAAACATCAACTCTATCACGCAAAAAGCGGCTATTGTAGGACTTGATGGAAGTGCTGACAAAGACGTAGAGATGATGCGTATTGAGTTCAAAAAACGCCGTGATGTGGCTGTAGAGCTTTTCAATGCGATTGATGGACTCTCAGTCATCAAACCTGATGGTGCATTTTATCTTTTTGTAAACATCAAAGAAGTAATGAGCGATTCTTTGAAGTTCTCAAAAGATCTTTTAGAGCAAACGGGTGTTGCTGTTGTTCCAGGTTCAGGCTTTGGAAGCGATGGTTATATCAGATTTAGTTTTGCGACAGATATGGAAAGTATCAAAGAGGGAATCAAACGTATCGAAGGGTTTGTAAAAACTCTTCGAAAATAATCTTTACCCTTACATGTAAGCTCTTTACATGTAAGGCAAAGTTAGATTATTTTAATTTTTTTAGTGCTTCTATCACTTCATCCAAATTTTCAAATGGAATATGAACTTTCCAATCTGGCTCGTCTGACATTCCATTGAGAGAAATACCAACACTTGCAACAGTACCGCTATCTTTTCCATACGGTTGATCGATCTTTGCTATAGAGATAACACCTTTGTTTGTACCATGTAGATGTAATTTTGTTTCTTCTGTAAGATTTTTTGACATTTTATTCCCTTGTATTAGTTTATTTTATAAGTCTAGCTAATTTTGCTTGAAGTTTCAACCACATTTTGTGATCCATGAGTGGGAATCCTGCATAAGTGCCACCATTTTCTTTGATGGACTTTGTGATTCCACTGCGTGCTGCAAAAGTATTAAATGCGCCAACTTCCAAATGCCCTGAAGTTGCACTTTGTCCACCCATGACCACATTACGTCCGAGTTTTGAAGAACCTGCGATTCCTGTTTGAGAAACAAGGACAGCATACTCGCCTATCTCGCAGTTATGCCCGACTTGCACAAGATTGTCTATGCGTACACCTTTTTTGATAAGTGTTGTTTTAAAGACAGCTCTATCGATGGTTGTAGAACTTCCGATCTCTACATCATCTTCTATAACGACATTACCATTTTGGTATATCTTGGTGTGCTCGCCTCTTTTATTTGTCGCAAAGCCAAAGCCATCACTGCCTATGGTTGTGTTTGCATGGATGATACAATCACTTCCTATCTTGCAATCACGATACACTACGACATTTGGATAAAGAATCGTATTGTCACCAATGACACATCCACTGCCTATGTAAACGCCAGACATAATTGTGCAGTTTTTGCCGATCATTGCACCATTTGCAATTTCTGCTTTTTGTGAGAGTTTTGTGCCCTCGCCAATGATTGCTTTTGGTGCATCTACATCTTCTATAGGCGATGAAAAAGATTTACTTAGGATTGCCATCATCAAATAGGGTTCATCTACAATAAGGGCAATTGAACCAGAAGGAACACTTAAAGAAATGGCTTGAGAGACGATAATAGCGCCAGCTTTGGAATCTTCCATATCTTTAAAATATTTTGGATTTGTAACAAAGGAGAGTTCATTTGGCAAGGCATCTTTAAGCGTGTTAATGCCGCTGATTTCAAAAGAATCGCCACTATATTCAAACCCTATGATTTTTGCTATCTCTTTTATATCCATAACACTCTCCTAAAAATTTACTCTTTTATAAGTTTTGCTATTTTGCTTTGCAGTTTCATCCACTCTTTATGCGGCATAAGTGGATATCCGCTCCATACGCCTTTAGGCTCTTTAATTGATTTTGTGATTCCGCTACGTGCCGTAAAAGTTGAAAATGGTGCAATATCCAAATGATCTGTAAAAGCGCTTTGTCCGCTTACAACACAGTTTCGTCCAAGTTTTGTAGAACCGCCTACTCCAGATTGTGCAACAAACAAAGAGTATTCACCGATCTCACAGTTGTGACCTATATGGATAAAATTATCTAGTTTCACACCTTTTTTAATGACAGTCGATCCAAATACAGCGCGATCTATCGCACAGTTTGCACCGATTTCAACATCATCTTCAATAACCACATTACCATTTTGATAGATCTTAATATGCTCACCCATAGCCGTATGAGAAAAGCCAAATCCATCGGCACCAACAACAGTTCCCCCATGAATAATACAGTCATTTCCTATAACACAGTCACGATATATCACTGCGTTTGGATAGATAGTCGTGTTGTCTCCGATAAACACATGCGAACCAAGATAAACCCCAGCCATAATAGTAGAGTTTTTTCCAATGATAACACCATCTTCAATGTTAGCTCGCTCATCTATATAAGTGCCCTCGCCACGAAGTGGATCTGGAGCTTTAAAATCTATCTTTCTTGGAGCAAAAAGTTTTGTTGCATAGGCCATAGAGATAGACACATTTTCACAGACGATATAAGAACTATTTTTTGGGAGAGCTTCTATAAGGTTTTCGGGGATTAAAAAAGCGGAAGCTTTTGAATTTTGTAAATCAGTGGTATATTTTTTATGTTCTGCGAAACTTAGTTGTCCCGCACTTGCATGCGAGAGATCATTCATAGAAATGATCTCCACATCTTCTCCCGCGTACTTGCAGGAAAGAGAAACTGCGATAAAAGAGAGCAGCACTTTAACGCTCTAAAGCGACAGCACCGCTTCTAACGATCTCTTTGGGATGAAAACGCTTGACAGCCGCTAGAAAATAATCAACTCTTTTTGGCTCATCAGCTACCATCGCGATGATTACTTCTTCGCTGACATTGACGATATTTCCATTGTATGCGCTACAAAGAGCAGAAATATCACTCAAGTTTTCAGTGATAGGAAATTTCACAAGTGCCATCTCTTTTTCAACAAGATCAGCATGCTCAATAACTTTTAAAACAGGGATCAGTTTATGAAGCTGTTTTGTGATCTGTTCCATTACACGAACAGAACCCGATGTAACGATCGTGAGTCTTGAATATCTACTCTCCGGGATAGGTGCCACTGTCAAAGATGTGATGTTATAACCACGTCCTGAAAAAAGGTCTGTAATACGAGAAAGTACACTTGCTTCGTTAATTACGATAACCGAAATTACACGTCTTGCTGCTTCTTCCATTTACTTCTCCTTATACTCTAACATCATATTAAACAACGATCCGCCTGATGGAACCATCGGCATAACGTTTTCTAGTCTGTGAACTTTTACATCTATAAAAGCAACCACATTTTTTTCTACTGCATCTTTAAGAGCCGCATCAAACTCTTCTTTTGTGCTTACTCTGTAGCCTATGCCACCAAACGCTTCTGCAAGTTTGACGAAGTCAGGCTGGACAGAAAGATCTGTCGAAGAGTGACGTTTATTGTAAAAAAGTGTTTGCCACTGACGTACCATTCCCAAGTAATTATTATTGAGGATAATATTGATAACTGGCAGTTTATATTCCACTGTTGTCATCAATTCTTGTACGTTCATGAGTATCGAACCATCGCCTGTAAAGTTGATACTTACACGAGAAGGATCAGCCACTTTTACGCCCATAGCCGCTGGAAAACCAAATCCCATCGTTCCTAGACCGCCAGATGTTATCCACTGACGAGGACGTGAGAACGGATAAAATTGAGCTGTCCACATTTGATGCTGACCAACATCTGTCGAGATATTTGCATCATCACCCAATAACTCTCCAACTCTCTGTATTACCCATTGAGGTTTGAGTTCTACTGTATCTTCTTTATAAGAAAGTGGATGCAATCTGTTAAAGTTTGCAACCGTCTCAAGCCATGGTATATAACGCTCTTTATCAACAGTTGTTTTGGCAATCTCAATCATACTTGTAGCAACATTTTTCAAATCGCCAACGATTGGAAAATCAGCATTTACAAGTTTAGAAATACTCGCTGGATCAATATCTACATGGATCACTTTTGCATTCTTTGCAAATTCACTCAGTTTTCCTGTAACACGGTCATCAAATCTCGCACCCAAACCGATAACAAGATCAGTTTCACTCATCGCCATATTTGCCGCGTAGCTTCCGTGCATACCGAGCATTGAGATCAAAAGTGGATCATCGAAGCGGAGCGTTCCTCTTGCCATAAGTGTTTCAACAGCAGGGATTCCAGTCATTTGTACCAGTTTTCTAATCTCTTCACCAGCATTTGCGTTGATAATACCACCACCAAGATAAAAGAGTGGACGCTTTGCCTCAGCTATTGCTTCCATCGCTTTTTTAATCTGGCGTACATTACCATTCACATTTGGTTTGTATGTCTCAAGTTCAACTGGTTTAGAATAATCAAATGTTGCGATCTGCGCTGTCACATCTTTTGGAATATCTACATGGACAGGTCCCGGACGACCTGTGCGAGCGATATAGAACGCTTCTTTAAGTATGCGAGCAAGATCAGCCGCATCTGTCACAAGATAATTATGTTTCGTACAAGAACGGCTAATGCCGACTGCGTCTATCTCTTGGAATGCATCAGTCCCGATAAGACTCATAGGAACCTGTCCGCTAATGACAACCATTGGAACTGAGTCCATATATGCATCCGCAAGACCTGTGACTGCATTTGTAAATCCCGGTCCGCTTGTAATCATCGCGACACCGACTTTACCGCTTGCTTTTGCGTAGCCCTCAGCAGCATGTACTGCGGCTTGTTCATGACGAGCCAAAATATGTTTAAAAGAGTTTTGTTTATAAATCTCATCATAGACGTTCATAATCGCACCACCTGGGTAACCAAAAATGGTATCTACGTTTTCTGCGATCAATGCTTCAATGACCATCTGTGCGCCACTAATCTGCATATCGTCTCCTTGTTAAAAATTCGCCAATTATAGTAATAAAGAGCTATAACTTAGGTTAAATCTATCTACTTTTTTATGTTTTAAGCTTTTATTTATCACTTTTTTCACAATATGAAAGCGCAATTCCCTCTCTAAGACCATCATCTATCACAACCGAGCTTGTATATCCAAGCAGTTCATAAAGCTTTTGAACGATGATAATGCCTGAAATAATGAGTTCTTCACGCCCTACTCCAACATAAAAAGCTCTTGTTTGTTCATCCATGCCAAGAAGGTCATCCATCGTTTTTTGACATCCGCGAGGATCTAACACATAGCCATTTATTCGTGATGCATCATACGTATGATAATTCATGTTTTGCAAGTAAGCCGCGATTGTTGTGGGTGTTCCCGCTGTTTGCACAAAAATTTCAGGCTTTTGATAAGTGGCATAATAAGAGCTGATATACTCTTTTACAGGAATTAAAAGTTTGTCCAAATTTTTTCGTATTACATAGATATCATCTGATGATTCTGAGAGTGTCACAATACCAATATTGAAGCTTTTTGAAGTGAGATTTCCATTTTTATAAAAGATGATTTCAGTCGAACCGCCGCCAATGTCGACAAGAGTAAAAGAGGAGGAAGAAAAATTTAAAATATCAAGTCTGCCTTTAACGGCTTTTGTCGTAAGAGCAGCTTCTCTCTCACCATCGATAATATTAAATAAAACGCCAGTTTTAGCAAAAATCTCTTCTAAAACTTCAGCAGAATTCTCTGCTTGTCGCATCGCTTCCGTCGTAAAAGCGACCACCTCATGAGATGAAAAATCCAATTTCTTATCCGCTTCAAGCAGTGCTGTTATAACTCTATTGATAGCTTTTTCATTGATTATTTTGTTTACTTGTAAGCCATCAGCCGTTCTTACAACGGTTTCATATTCCTCGCCCCACTCTTTTGTTTGGCAATCATAACTAATGCACCGAAGTGTATTTGAACCAAGATCAATCGCAATCATATATTAATTAATATACTTACTAATATATCCCTCTTTTTCAAGCACTGAGAGTATCTCTTTTTGATGTTCTTCACCCTTGGTTTCTAAGTGAATCGTCACATGTGCATCACCATAATCCAGAGAGATAGCTGTTCTATCATAAGCAATATGCACGATATTTGCATTTAAGTCTCTGAGTATTTCTGTGAGTTTCATCAGTGAACCTGGTTTGTCAATAAGCGTTACAGTGATCTTCATCTTACGGCTTGATTTGAGAAGACCTTTTTCGATAATGACAGATAAAAGTGTAACATCTACATTTCCGCCACTCAGAACTACAGCTACTTTTTTACCCTTCAGCTCTGGAAGTTCATTATGCAAAAGTGCGGCAACGCCTACGGCTCCAGCACCTTCGACGACCAACTTCTGACGCTCAAGCAGATAAAGTATCGCACTTGCAATCTCTTCATCATCTACGCCAATAAATTTGTCAACATTTTCAAGTATATGTTTGAGTGTTATGGACGAGCAATCACGCACAGCGATCCCATCAGCGATAGTACGAACAGAAAGTGAATCCACAGCCCGCCCAAGATCATAAGAGTTTTTGAGCGCTGGTGCGCCCTTTGCGCTTACACCGATAACTTGGATATGAGGATTGATACTTTTAAACGCTTTTGCCATACCAGAGATCAAACCGCCGCCGCCAACTGGGATAAGTACAGCATCAAGATTTTCTGCTTGCTCTAAGATCTCCAAAGCAATCGTTCCCTGACCAGCCATAACCTCATCATCTTCAAAAGGATGAACAAACACTAAAGAGTTCTCTTTACCGTAAATAAGCGCATACGCATACGCTTCATCATAATTTGAACCAGCGAGGATAACATTTGCGCCATAATGTCTCACACCGTTTATCTTTGTAAGTGGTGTAGAATCTGGCATGATAATCGTCGCAGAGATACCAAACATCTGAGCAGAAAAAGCCACACCTTGAGCGTGATTTCCAGCACTTGCGGCAACAACTCCGCTGTTTCTTTGCTCATCACTGAGTGAAGCTATTTTATTATATGCACCACGTATTTTAAAAGCGCCGGTGACTTGAAGATTCTCTTTTTTTAAGTAGACTTCACAGCCTGAAGCTTCACTCAAGTATGGTGCATAAGAAAATGGTGTTTTGACAACAACATTTTTTATACGTTCTTGCGCTTCATATATTTTATTTAAGTCTAACAATGAGTTTTCCTACATATTGCGATGGTCAACCATCGCACATTGGTTTTGAACCACTATCATTCCAGCATCTTTTGCTTTTTGCGCTGCTTCATTATTTACAATGCCCGCTTGAGCCCAAAATACTTTTATATCACCACGTTTGATACATGCATCAGAGATAGCATCTAGGGCATCAGGTTTACGAAAAATATTGACCATATCTACAGGAAATGGGATCTCTTCTAGTGATTTATAAACTGTTTCTCCCAAAATAGTTTCCCCTTTTGGATACACAGGAACTATCTTATAGCCGCAGTTTTGTAAATATGCCGCAACTCTGTGACTGTCTTTATCTGGATCTGGTGAGAGTCCTAGAACAGCAATCGTTTTAACAGTTTGGAAAATCTCTTTTATTTCATCTTTATTTGAATTTATTGTTGGGAATTCGCATTCCATAGATAGATCCTTCTCTTATATTTTTGCGGTGATTATATAACATTCTCCCTTATGTTTAATAAACTAAACTCTGTTTGCACCATCCACATCATTAAAAATTTATACTTATTGATATTATTATCTAAGGTTCTTTTGTTATGATATTCAATATTTAAATCTTGAAAAAATGAGAAAAGTAATGTTAGATTCATTAACCCAACTTCAAACGAGAGTTTCATTACTACGAGATGTTTCATCTATGCATATAGGGCATCTAGTTTTACTTGATATTGACAATTTTCATTCAATCAACACTACATATGGGGTTCAAGAAGGAGATATTGTCCTTGTAAAACTTGCAGATTTTTTAAAAGATTTTGCTCAAAAAAAAGGATATAAGCTTTACAGAATAGCTTCTAATGAGTTTGCTCTTTTGGATTACGATGCCAAACTTGATATGGATGATGTTCATAATGATATTCAATACCTCATAGATATGATCACACAACATGATATATACATCGATGCAATACAAGACCATATCAATATACACGTAACAATCGGTTTTGCTCTCTCAAGTGGTCTGATTTTGGAGCAAGCTTCAGCAGCACTCAAATATGCAAAGAAAAACTTTTTAAAATTTTCTGCGTATTCAAATCTAACAAATGACACAGTAACTCCTGCACATTATGCATACTGGAATAAAGAGATACAAAAAGCTATCAACAGTGACAATATCATCCCCTTCTTTCAGCCTATTTACAATTTAGCTGGTCATATTGTTAAACATGAAGTTTTAATGCGTCTCGTTCTTGAGGGAGCAGATAAAAAGCTTTTTATCTCTCCTGATGAGTTTTTAAATATATCTATTCAAACAAAGTGGTATGCTGATCTTTCACGAACAATAATATTTAACGCTCTCGATATTCTAAAGAATTCAAATCATAAATTTTCTATCAACTTAGCCTACCAAGATCTTCAAAACAAAGAACTTATTCGTGATATTTACAGTTTTTTAGAAACCAATCCTCATGTAGCCAAGCGTGTAACATTTGAGATACTTGAAAGTGAACTTATTAAAGATACAACGATACTAGTAGCATTTTTGAAAAAAATAAAACATTATGGCGTGGAGATAGCAATAGATGATTTTGGAAGCGGGTTTTCAAACTTTGAAATGATCCTTTTAATAGAACCTGAATTTATAAAAATAGATGGATCACTCATTAAAAATGTAGATGTAGATGCAAAGGCTCTCACTTTAGTAGAAGCAATTGTCATGTTCTCTCATAAAATGGGTATCAAAGTCGTTGCTGAGTATGTTCATAGTAAAGAGGTTTATGATATACTTAAAACCATTGATGTGGACCTTTTTCAAGGCTTCTATCTTAGTGAACCACTATTTACTCCTAATTAGATACAATTTTTCATGCAAACAACAAACATCATAGAGATCGCATCTTGCGTTTTCAAATATCCTCAAAGTCAGAGGATAATCCTCGATATCAATCCCTTCCATGTAAGAAGTGGCGGACATCTTTTTTTACATGGAAAAAGTGGAAGCGGTAAGACCACTTTTTTAAATATTCTTTGTGGTATCACTGAGCCTTTAAAAAGTGATATCAAGATTTTAGAAACTGACTTTTCAAACCTTTCACCTTCTCAAAAAGATAGATTTCGCGCAGATAATTATGGCACTATCTTTCAGCAGTTCAATCTTTTACCCTATCTGAGTGTCAAAGAAAATATCGCTCTTGCCTGTGGTTTTTCAAAACAAAAAGCCTACCATGTAAGCGATATGGAAGAGGAAATTGAAAGACTTATGATTGCACTTGATCTTACATCTACACTTTTAAACAAACAAGCGATGCATCTGAGCGTGGGCGAACAGCAACGTGTGGCTGTGGCGCGTGCTCTTATCGGCGCACCGAAAATTATCATCGCCGATGAACCCACAAGTGCGCTTGATAGTGATGCCAAAGAGAGTTTTATGAAACTTCTTTTTACACAAATAGAAGCGCAAGACTCTACTTTACTTTTTGTCAGTCATGATAAAGGTCTTTCCTCTTATTTCCAAGCGGATTATGATTTTTCACAGTTCAACAGAGCGCTGTCATGAAAACACTCTGGCTCTTGACCTCAAAAAGTATTGCAAACAGAAGAATGGCTTTTACTCTCTCCATCATCTCCATCGCTATCAGTGTCGTTTTACTTTTAGGCATTGACAGAGTTACTAAAGCGGCAAAAAACCATTTTTTAAACACTATCAATCAAACAGATCTAATAGCCGCAGCGCCTGATGGATCTTTGGATATTCTTTTAAATCTTGTCTTTCATATGGGCGATCCGCTTAAAGAGGTGGATTATAGTTCTTATCAAACTATATCAAAGATGGATGAGGTCGCATGGGCAGTGCCTATTTCTGTGGGAGATTCGTTTAAAAGTTATGACGCTGTTTCTACGACAAATGATTATTTTAAATATTACAAATACGCATCTTCGAAATCACTTCTGTTTTCTAGCGGAGCTGATTTTAGAGATTTTTATGATGTTGTAGTCGGTAGTGAAGTAGCAAAAAAACTGCATCTGACTCTTCATGAGACGATTCATCTCTCACACTCAAACGGTGCATCAGCACACGCTCATGCAAATCGAGATTTTCATATTTGCGGTATCTTAAAACCTACAGGCACGCCAAACGATACAAGTCTGTTTTTTCAACTCAAAGCAGATGAAGCGATCCATATAGAGTGGCAAAGCGGGCATTTTGTGGATATGCATATTAGCTCAGAACAGCTCGCTAAGATGAACATACAGCCTAAACATATCAGCGGAGTTTTGATCGGTCTGAAAAACCGTAGTGATATCTTAAATGTAGCAGATAAGTTAGAGCATTTTAAAGGTGAAAACCTCAAAGCCGTCATTCCCGCAAAAGCACTTTCAAAACTATATCTCCTTCTAAAAAACATGCAAGAGATTTTAACTCTTATCTCAGGTGTAGTTTTTGTAGCGGCAATCTTTGGGATGATCGCTACGATGCTTGCAACCCTAGGTGAGCGAAGACGTGAGATAGCGATCCTTCGCACACTTGGCGCAACTATAAAAAGCATCTTCATCCTCTTTGCACTAGAAGCTTTTATTATCGTAGCAAGTGGAATATTGTTTGGAAATATCTTGCTTACCTTACTCTTGATTTTAAATAATCTTGTTTTCAATACAACAGTACAAATAAGCTATTTTCCAGATGTCTCTGAACTTGCCCTGCTCTTTATAATGCTTATCTCAGCGATAATTGTGAGCGTACTTCCAGCTCTAAAATCGTATAAAAACTCTCTTCAAGATGGTTTGATGGTGAAAATATGATAAAAAAGCTTTCTTTATTACTACTGATCCTGCTTTTCTCCGCATGTTCAAGTGAGCCATTAATGGTTCAAGCGTGGTATTTGCTTAATAGGTAAACGTATAGCGGGGAATCAAATCAGTAAGACGGGATTTTGCTGAAAGAGGTTG
>CAISHH010000078.1 GCA_903885085.1 uncultured Campylobacterales bacterium | reverse complement strand
ACGTCTAAACTTTTACACTTTGGGCAACTTTTACCGCTTTTTTAAAACTCATTTTAGATAATCCTTTTCAAACCCGCATGGTAGCGAAGTTTTCCAAGGGTTTCAGCCTCTCGTTTTTTTCATTACGCCATTATTTTCAATGATATTACTCCCCTTGTTAAAGAAAAAGATGAGATGATTGAGCGTCTTTATACTGATGAACTTACAGGACTTTATAATCGTCAAAAACTCTTTTCTGATCTTCAATTAGCAGAAACTGACATGGCGATTATCATTATCGATATTGAACGGTTTTCAAATATCAACTATCTTTACGGCTACAATTCAGGAGATAAAGTCCTTATACAAATGGCTCAACTATTAAACAGCTATTGGCCAGATGAATATTCTAGGACAATATACAGAACAGATATGGATCATTTTATTTTTCTTACGTCCAAAGCGATAGATTCTAGTCCTGATCTTATGCAAAATTTAGTACAAGAGATCATAAAGCATATTGAAGATCATGAGTTTATAATCGGCAATGAATTGAGTATTAACATTGCAGTTACGGTGGGTGGAAGCTGTATTGGTAAGAATGATCTTTATATTGAAGCTTCTGTAGCTTTGGCTATTGCAAAGGAGCAGCGTAAACCATTTATGAGCTATAAAGATATAGAGGGAGTAGAAGAACGCTTTGAAAAAAATCTTACCATGCAAAGTAAGATAAAACTTGCACTTAATACCAATAAAATCCTGAACTATTATCAGTCTATTGTTGATGCTGATGGAAAACTTGTCAAATATGAAGCTCTTATACGGATGGAAGATCCTGAAGAAAAAGGGAATATTTTAGCACCATACAATTTTCTTGATATTGCTAGAGAGTCGAAGAACTATTCTCAGTTGACCAAAAGAGTCATAACAACAGCGTTTGCTGATTTTGGTGACGGTTCACAAGAGTTTGCTATTAATCTTTCTTTTGATGATATTGCCAATCCTGAAATCACACAATATTTAGAGTCATTGATACTTTCTCATCCTTCTGTAAAAATCACGCTGGAACTGCTTGAAAGTGAGGGACTCAAAGATATTAAAAAAACTATAGAGTTTTGTAATCGAATGAAAAGTTACGGCGCTAGAATTGCTATTGATGATTTTGGAAGCGGTTATTCAAACTTTGTTTATTTTTTCGATATGCCCATTGATATTTTAAAAATTGACGGATCATTGATAAAGCGTGTTCATGAGGTTCAAGGACTGATCGCCTTAGAAACTATTATTAAGTTTGCTAAAAATCTTGGGATTAAAACGGTTGCTGAGTTTGTGGAGGATGAAGCGATCTTCAATAAACTCAAGCCTCTTGGAATCGATATGTTTCAAGGATATTATTTTGCGAAACCAAAACCCTACTTGGAACTTTAGATGGAGCATTTGAAACGAATAAATTATCAATGGCAATTTACACTACTTTTTGTGCTGGTAAGTGTTGTCCTCGCTACACTAAGCATGGGAATACTTTCTTATTATGAATCACACTTACGAACTGCTCTCAATAAAAAAGAAGCAGTTGCAGAGCTTGGTGTACGTAAGGAGATAATGAGGCATGATTATGAACGTTTTGAAGCTACATTAAATGCTATTGTACAAGATGGAGATTTTAAAATCTATCTTGATAATCCTGATAACACAAGAGAAAATCATCAAGCCCAAACTTTTCAAATTCTTATGGCAAGTCATCCAGATATGATGCAACTTAGCTATCTTGATAATAATGGTAAAGAAAAAATTCGTTTAGATCGTAAAACAGTAGATGCCAATGTAACTATTGCCCCGCATAATCAATTACAAGACAAATCAAAACGTGACTTTTTTAAAAAAACACTCTCCAAAGAGCAGGGTGAAATCTATATCTCTCCTCTTGATCTACGTATAGAACATGCCAAGTTAGTAGTGCCTTATGAGCCGGTAATACGACTTTCTATACCTGTATTTTCTCACGGAAAACATAATGGAATTGTCCTTATCAATCTATTTATGTCACAATTGATCAAAAAAATAGTTGATTCCTCTTCCTTTTATTTTTATATTTATGACCAAGATGGCTATGTTCTTGTTTGCAATGACAAACATGTTCCAAATTGGAGCCGTTTTATAGCTAATAAAAGCTATTTTGATAAAAATACTCTTCTTGATTCTGTAGTATTAAAGGATGGACTGGACTCACAAACACTGTATCTTGGTATGCAGGCTAAAGTGTCTGAACCATTTTTAGCAAAAGATATAAAAAATATGGCACTGCTTCTTTCTTTGCTAATTATTCCACTCTCTCTTTTTCTTGGTTATTTTCTAGCAAAAATTCCAAAACATCTTTTTGATGAGATAGAAGAGCGTGAGCAGGCAATGATTCAACAATCAAAAATGGCAGCGATGGGTGAGATGATAGGAGCTATCGCTCATCAATGGCGTCAACCTCTCAATGCAGTGGGTGTTTTAGCTCAGGAGATAGAGTTCCGATGCGAATATGGAAATATAGAAAAAGAGGAACTCAAAACCCTTGGAAATCAGATGCAGGAGTATTTGGAATATATGTCCAAAACAATCGATGATTTTAGAGATTTTTTCAAACCTAGTAAACAAAAAACTATTTTTGATGTTACTAAAGCTATCAATAAATCGCTTAAGCTTGTGGCAAAACAGTTTGAGACGCATAATGTAACTGTAAATTTGGAACTCTCATGCCAAGAGTGTCATTATGAAGTTGATGGGTATGAGAGTGAATTTCGTCAGGTTATTATCAATCTACTAAATAACGCTAGAGAAGCGATAGAAACACATATAAAGCAATATCCTGATTCCTTAAAGATCATTACAATCACAGTAGAACAGGACAATGGTGAAATAAGCATAAAAGTAAAAGACACGGGAGGCGGTGTTCCTGCAAATATCATAGATAAAATCTTTGATATCTATGTTTCAACCAAATATGAACAACAGGGGACAGGACTTGGTTTATATATGTCTAAACTCATTATCGAGCGTAATATGCTTGGAAAGTTGAGCGTTCATAATACGAATGAAGGTGCAGAGTTTGAAATCAAACTTTTTATGGCGACATCTGAAAGTTGAATATAAGATTATGAAAAAGATTGATAAATCAACAAAATAACTCTACAAATGCTCAAAAAATAGAGATATAATAAACCTAGTATATATGGAGGTGTAACATGAAAGTAGCTATAACTGGAGCAAGCGGTTTTGTAGGAACTGCTTTGCAAAAGATATTTCCAGAGTATGTTTCTATCCATCGTAATGATGATGAGGTAAAAATTTTGCAAAAACTTCAAGGTGTGGATGTTGTTATCAATCTTGCTGGAGCACCTATCATCAAAAAGTGGAATGATGAGTATAAAAAAGTGCTCTATTCGAGTCGTATAGACACGACAAAAATGCTTGTGAGTGCGATAAATAAAAGTGATGTCAAACAGTTTATCTCCACTTCTGCCGTTGGGATCTATCCTGATGACAAAGTGTGCGATGAGACTACCAAAGAGATAGCGCCCGATTTTTTGGGTAGTTTGGCATCTGCATGGGAAGCTGAGGCGCTTACATGTAACAAGCCTACGACTATCCTTCGTTTTGGCGTGATCATGGGAGCAAATGGCGGTGCGCTTTCACAGATGTTATTTCCGTTTCGCCTTGGTGTCGGTGGCATTATCGGTGATGGAAAGATGATGACAAGCTGGATCGATTTAGATGATCTGATGCGGATATATGAGTTTGTGATAGAAAATAAACTCGAAGGTATCTTCAACGCTACAGCTCCACAGCCTGTTTCAAACTATAAATTTACAAAATCATTAGGCAGCGTCTTACATCGCCCGACGATTTTTCCTCTGCCTATATTTGTTTTAAAACTCATCTACGGCGAAGCTTCAACGGTGCTCGCAGGATCAAAAGAGGTCTATCCGCGCGCTTTGATGAACGCGGGATTTAAATTTCGTTATAACGATATCTATTCCTCTTTAAGCCATATTCTTGGCTAAAAGAGTTTTTTTAAGCGAGTTGCACGAACTGTGTCAGCTCTGAAAATACCACCGCTCTGTATTCGTTTGTGAGCATCTTTTCTATCATTTGAGCGAGGTTTTCGTTTAGAGGCGAGGTGCCTTCTACAGCTATCTTTCTAATATCTTCGAGTTTTTCTCTTTTGTTCTCATTTGTAAATCTTTCATACACCGAGTAAGGCTCTTTTTTTGCGAGTGCAAAGTAAAGTTTACGTCCTAGTTCAAAGAGTTCGAACTCCTCATTTTTACCTGTATTGCCTATTTTATTTAGATCGATTTCTAGCGCTATATTTTGAGCTCTTAGATATGCGTTTAACTGCATAAAAAATCCTATATACGCAGAAGTGTAGTTGTTTAAAACTCTGTCATGAAACTTCTCAAAACTTTCATTTTTTAAGCGTAATTTTTTGTATTCAAGCATGAGACTTTCCACATAAAAATGGGCAAATCTCAGTGGTGCGGCTTTGATGACGCTGTAACCTTCCAATCCTTCACTCACAAGCTTTCCACCAAGTGAGATATGAACGCCATCTTCAGTTACACCACCCACTTTTGCTTTACACCCCTCAAAGCCGATATCTCCAAGTCCATGGAGTCCGCATCCTTTGACACATGCCGACCAGTACATTCTCACGCGTCCCTCTTCAAGCGGCACTGCTTCACCCAAGTAAGTCGCCATATCGATAGCGTCTTGTTTGTTTTCTATAACGCCAAATGAACAGTGTTTTGTTCCCGCACATGCGATGAGATTGTTAAAGTAGGGCGTGTTGATATTTTTATATTTTTCAAAAAAGCTCTCGTTTAAAAGTGAATTTACATCTTTAACACCCAAGATATAGATATTTTGCCCTGTGCTAAAACGTACTTCGCCATTTCCGTATCGTTCACTTAAATCGCTTACATGTAAGAGATCGCTTCCGCTAAAAATTCCCGATGGAACGACTACATGTACGCCAAAACTTCCATCACGAAGCTGGACTTTTCCATGATCGGCATCTGAGAAATCAAGCGCAGTCATCGTCTCTCCTGCAGTTGCAAAGTCGATCTTTGCGTTTTCACGGATAGCTGAACTTATCTCAGTCATTCCGACCTCTTCTATTAAGTAATTGAGGCGGTTTTTGTTTCTATTATCACGAAAACCAAAGCGTTTGAAAAGATCGACGATAGACGCATAAGCGCACGTAACTTCTTCATGAGAAGATAAAAAGATATCTGCACTCTTTGCTACTTCGCCAACTTTTCCACCTAGATACATGTTATATCCGTAAACTCCATTCTTTTGAGCGAGGATAAAACAGCAGTCGTGCCCAAAGACGTTACATCTGTTTGAGAGTGATCCTGAGATAGAAGTGTTAAACTTTCTTGGAAGCGCGCTTATCCACGCAGGATCGTGTAAAAATTGGCTTTGGAGTTTTTCTAAGAGGTCTTGAGATTCTAAGACATTGTCAAATGCATATTTGTCCAAAGGATCGTTGACGATATTTCTAAAGTTATCCACACCTGTTTGAAAAGAGTCGATGCCGACTTCCTGTAAACGGCGCAGAAGTGTAGGGATGTTTTCTATATCTAAGTATCTCAGTTCTATCTGCGCGCGAGTCGTGATATCGATGTAATCTTGTCCAAAATCACGTGCTACTTCGCCGATAGCTCTCGCTTGGGCAGAACTCAGATGTCCTCCCGCAACGCGAACGCGCATCATAAACTGCTTTGGAGTCAGACCATCTTTATCAAAAATACCAAAACATTTAAGAAAATATTTTTTATCCTCATCAGGAATGGAATCGTAGCCGTTTTGTGCATACTCATCAAGTTTTGAAAACACATCCATCGGATTTTTGAGGATTTTGATCTCTTCTATCTTATTGACTTTTTTACTTCTTGCGATAAACGCTTCTTCTAACTTTTGCATTATTCTTCTCCAAGTATTGTGCAGAAATTCTAACATCACTTTAATGTAAAATTAACAATTAGTTGATTAAATTTTAATCAATAAGGTGCTTATTTTAGAGATAATTTCCTGATATACTTTTGATGTTCGAAAATAGTTAATGAAAAATTAAGTTTAAGGAAGATGAGATGGCGGGTTTTAAAGAGTTAAAAGGACAGGGACATTGGCCGACATTATTGGCGGCATTTTTGTATTTTGATTTTAGTTTTATGGTGTGGACTATGCTTGGGCCACTCGCAACAGAGATAGGTGAGTCATTGGCAGCCGGTGGATTTGTGATGAGTGCTTCTGCAAAAGCGACTCTTCTTTCTATTCCTATTCTCTCAGGTGCGATTCTTCGTATAGTGCTTGGATTTGGCGTAGATAAGTTTGGTGCAAAAGCTACGGCGCTTGTTTCTCAAGCTATTGTTATTGCTGTACTTTTTTACGCTTACTTTAGAGGCGAGGGGATTACATATAATGAACTCATAATGGTTGCATTTGGTCTTGGTTTTGCAGGTGCATCTTTTGCAGTTGCTCTTCCTCAAGCTGGTCAGTGGTATCCGCCGAAGCTTCAAGGTGTTGTTCTTGGAATTGCAGGTGCTGGAAATATCGGTGTGGTCATCGACTTTCTTTTTGCTCCAAAGATAGCGCAGTTTTGGGGATGGCAGTCAGTATTTTTAGTTGGCGCTGTGCTTTCAAGCATCATTTTTGTAACATATATGTTTATGGCAAAAAATGCTCCTCTTGAAGTGTATACACCGCGTCCAAAAAAATTAAAAGATTACGGCAAATTACTCAAAGACAAAGATACTTGGTGGTTTAACCTTTTCTATGCGGTAAGTTTTGGTGGATTTGTGGGATTTGCTGGATATATGAAAGTGTATCTGATGGGTACGTACGAAGCTGATATGAGTGCTTTTGGTTTAGACTTTATAAATGAGAGTAATGTTAAAGTTGTTGCTGGATATTTTGGTGCTTTATGTATCTTTGCTGGTGCAGTTCTTCGCCCAGTCGGTGGAGCTATAGCAGATAAAATGGGTGGAGTAAAATCACTTTATTTCTTTTATGGAACGGTAGCTGCCATGGCAATACTAAGTGCGGCTATCACATTGCCGTTTTATTTTGCGATCTTTGTAATGTTCTTGATCATGGCAAATCTTGGTATGGCAAATGGTGCTGTATTTCAGCTTGTGCCTCAAAGATTTGGTAAAGATATCGGTATAATGACAGGGATTATTGGTGCTGCTGGCGGTCTTGGCGGATCAGCGCTTATCCAGACTTTTGGATGGAGCAAAGGAGCGTTTGATGGCTACTCAGCTGGATTTACACTCTTTGCAGGAGTTGTTTTACTTGCAATACTAGGTATCAGTTTTGTTAAAACAAGATGGAGAACTACTTGGGGCTTACAAGCTGGTGGTAGAATTTAAGGAGAGATGATGACCAACATAAAAAGTTCAGGATTTACCCTCGCAAAGGGAAAAAAACTTGTTGGTGATGATGTTTATGAAGTAAAAACACTTGGCGATCTTACCATCGCCATAGTGTGTGATGGTGTAGGAAGTGCCTCTCACGGACGTGAAGCGGCACAAAGAGCTACTTCTTATCTTATCAACAACTTTAAAATGCGTCCAAAAAGCTGGAGCATCGAAAAATCGATCCTCACCTTTGTAAAATCGATCAACTCTATTCTTTTTCAAGAATCACAGATCAATTATGAAGCCTCAGAACTTGTCACCACTCTCGCACTTATCGTAATTGAGGGTAATCGCCTTTATGGCGTCAATGTCGGTGACAGTAGAGTCTACATGGTCAGAGAAAACGAACTGATTCAACTCTCACAAGATCATGCGATGCAAGAGGTTGGATACGAGGGTGTTCTTACTGAGGCCATAGGAATCTCTAAAGAAGTTTCTCCCTATTATTTTGAAAATATCGTTCAAAAAAATGACAAAATTCTCCTTTGCAGTGATGGGCTTTATAGTATTATGGATGATGAACGTCTAATAAGTGGCTTGCCTTTTGGTGCGCACGGCTTAGTTAAAAAAGCAAGCAAGATTATGCAACACGACTTGCCAGATGATACGACAGCAGTGGTTGTCGAGATACTTAAAGCTGATGAACTTGTTATCTTAAAACAGCAAATTTTACCGATTCCGGAAACTTTGAAAAAAGGGCAGGTGATAGACGGCTTTGTGTTAGAAGAGTCGCTCATTCAAAACAACAGAACATGGAGATGTTCTAAAAAATCAAGAGAATATGTCATCAAATTCGCACCTCTTGAAGCGATTGACGATGAAGCTGTGATAGACCTCTATGTCAAAGAAGCATGGAATGCAAAAAGGCTAAGAGGCAAGTTTTTTCCAAAAGCGGTGATTCCTAAAAAACGAAGCTCTCGTTATTATATTATGCAGTTAACGGGTGGCGAAGATCTGGAGAGTTATCTTGCAAAAGGGCAACTCGGTATCGATGATACGATAGAACTCGCAAAAACTCTTTTAAATATGTCTCAATATCTCCTCAAATTTGACCTTGTACACGGCGATATCAAAACAAATAATGTCATGATATTAAAAGGTGAGACGACAAAATTTAAGATCATCGATTTTGGAAGTATTACTGAGATATTTTCATCCGATTCAAGGGCAGGAACACCGAGCTATCTTTCTCCTCAAAGATTTCAAAATGAAGCGATCAGCGAGACTACTGAGATATTTTCCATCGGTATTTTACTCTATTTAGCTTTGACAAAAAAATATCCTTACGGAGAGATTGAGCCATTTCAAACACCTGTTTTTAAAGAGGCAAAAAAGCCAAGCGTTTACAACAAAAATATTCCCGCTTGGCTTGACAGCGTAATCCTTCGCGCCATTGCTATCGAAACAGAACGTAGATATGAGCACTATTCTGAGATGATGGTTGAACTGCAAAACCCTCAAAAAGTAAAACCATTTTTTCCAAAAAACAGCTCCATCATCCAAAGATCTCCTCTGCTTTTTTACAGAACTGCGTTTACAGTGATGTTTATATTCAATATTATTTTGATTCTTTATTGCAATACTAAATAAAGAAGTGAGGGTGTTTCATCGATTTATAGAGCTTTTCATCTGAATTTATGTAGAATCTTTTATATTTAAAAAGGGAATTTTTATGAAAGAAGTGATAAATCTTTATAAACGTCATAAAGTTACGGTAGATAATTTTGTAGAAACATTGATAAAAAGTTTTCCAAGTGACTATATAAGATATGCAGATCGTATTTTAAAACAGCACCATTTTATTCAGCTTATTTATGGAGTTGATGAAAGTTTTGTACAAGTAACACCTATAATTTGTAGGCGAGAAAGTGATGAAAAGCAGATGGGAAGTGAAAAGAGTCATTACTTTCACAAAATGGAACTCGATGAAAATGGATTTTATATCTCCACCCCTTACATACACTATCGCACGGGAAAAGCGAGTATTTCAGTTGTAAGAAAAGAGGGCGATAAATATTTTGTCTTTGATATTCATTTGATTGAACTTTTAGAAGAGCTCAAACTTATCGAGTTTAACAGTACTCATGACAAAGTGAAAAGAAGTGTGTATTTCCTTGGTTCAACGCTCTTGGCGCTTGTTGCTCTAGCGTTAATAGGCTATGGTGGATTTGTATTTTTTAAAATCCTTTTCACGTTTGAAGATGCCACATTTTTACATGATATTTTTAAATCCATCATAGCCGTTACTTTGGGACTCGCTATTTATGATTTGGCAAAACAGATCTTTGAGCATGAAGTTGTTTATCAATCATTTCATCATCCCGAGGGGAAACAGTATCAGGTTTTAGGCAAATTTATTATCTCTATCATCATTGCTTTGTCCATTGAGACATTGATGGTTGTCTTTAAAATTGCACTTGATGATTATAAAAATTTGAGTTCAGCATTTTATTTGATAGTGGGAACGACAATGCTTTTTGTTTCACTCGGATATTTTTATAAAACTATCAATGCAGTAAGTTGTAAAGAGGTAGAGTAAAAAAACTCTCACAAAACAACAAATTAGGACTACGAAAATCCTCTTCTCTTTCATATAATCTCTTATAAATATTAGGAGATTCTTATGAAAGTTGTACTTACTATTGCGGGTTCAGATTCTAGCGGAGGCGCTGGGATTCAAGCTGATTTAAAAACTTTTGAAGCCTTTGGTGTTTTTGGCACTTCTGTCATTACCGTACTCACTGCTCAAAATACTACAGGTGTTAGCGCCATCTCAGAGCTTAGTGTTGATTTTATCAAAGCGCAGTTGCAAGCCATCAAAGATGATTTTGAGATAGCAGCCGTTAAAGTGGGAATGCTTTACTCTAAAGAGATCATCGAGTGCGTGGGTGAGTTTTTACGCGAGATGAAATGCCCTATCGTTCTTGATCCTGTGTCTATATCAAAAGTTGGTTCACCGCTTTTAAAAGAGGATGCCACCCAAGCACTCCAAAAGCTCTTTACTTATGCGACGGTGGTCACTCCAAACATTTACGAAGCAAAGAAGTTGTTTGGTTACAGCTTTGGCGATACTGATTCTTTACAAAAGATCATCAATTCTGGCGTTACAGTGCTTGTGAAAAACCAAACTTTAGAACTTGCAAATGAGAAAAAAAGTGTCGATCAGCTGATCTTTGGACACCAAAGAAGAGTGTTTAGTACAAAAAGAATTGAGAGTACAAATCTGCATGGAACGGGATGTTCCTATTCAAGTGCGATTGCCGCAAATCTCGCCCTTGGACATCCTTTAGATAAAGCTATAGAGATCTCAAAAGAGTTTATCTACAATGCTATTTTAAATGCTCCACATATCGGACATGGCGCAGGCCCGATCAACCACAAAAAAGGTCTCAAATATGCGTGAAAAACTCCAAGGACTTTACGCCATCACTGATGAAAAACTCACTCCAGATGATGTGGTTGCACTCAAAGTGGAAGAGGCTCTTATCAGCGGTGTAAAGATCATCCAGTATAGGAACAAGAGTAAAAATGATGATGAAGTAGAGCTTACATGTAAGGCTTTGCAAACTCTTTGCACAAAGTACGGCGCACTTTTTATCATCGATGACAGACCACATTTGGCGCAAAAAATAGGGGTTGATGGCTTACATGTAGGCAAAGATGATATGCCTCTCTCACAGGCTAGAGCGATATTTACAAAGGGCATCATCGGTGTGTCTTGCTATGGAAGTATCAAAAAAGCAAAAGAGGCAGAGAGTGAAGGTGCGGACTATGTGGCATTTGGTTCTTTTTTTGCCTCGCCGACCAAGCCTCATTCAGGCATCGTCTCGATGAGTGTTTTACAAAAAGCAAAAGAACAGCTGAGTATTCCAGTGTGTGCCATAGGCGGCATTGATAGCACAAATATCGACCTTATTGCACAGCAAAATCCTGATATGATCTCTTGTGTGAGTTCAGTCTTTGATGGTAATATTACACAAAATATACTTATGTTAGAAAAAGGGATGAGAAGATGAAGTTAGCAGTTTCAGCATGTTTACTCGGAGAGAAAGTACGTTTTGATGGTGGGCATAAAAAAGATGATTTTGTCACAAAGCAGATATCAAAATATGCTTCATTTGTCTCTTTTTGCCCTGAAGCTTTAGCTTTTGGTACGCCTCGACCTTCACTTCGTATCATCAGCGATGGAGAAAATGAAAAGATCATATCAAACAAAACGGGTGATGACCTGACAGCTGCAATGGTCGATGTTTCAAACGCTGAAATCGAAAAAATAAAACAAAGTGATCTTACAGGGATCATCTTCAAATCTCGTTCTCCAAGTTGTGGGATGATGAGTGCGAAAAAGTACCTTGAAAATGGTTTTAATGATGGCAAAACAGATGGCATTTTTATGAAGATGTGTCGTGAACATTTTCCACTTTTACCTATGGAAGAAGAGGGCAGACTTCAAGATGCGTGGCTGAGAGAAAACTTTATGATGCAGCTTTTTGCCTATGATTCTATAGAAAAATTAAAAGAAAACTCTTGTGATATGAATTCTCTTGTGAAGTTTCATACAAAAAATAAATTTTTACTTCAGGCAAAAAATGAGAAGCTCTATCGTGAGCTTGGGAACATCGTAGCAAATCATGAAACTCTTCCTTTTAGTGAACTTTTTGAAAACTATGAGCAAAAGTTCAAACTTATAATCTCTAAAAAAAGCTCTTTTAAAAAAAATAGAAATGTCTTAGAACATATGGCTGGATTTTTCAAAAAAGATCTGAGTAAAGTGGAAAAAGAGGTCGTGCATGAACACATAAAAGAGTATGCAGATAAGTTAGTACCGATCATCGTGCCACTAAGCACCATCAAGCTTTTTGCACAAAAATACAACACCACATATCTGCTAGATCAGACGTTTTTAGAACCATATCCAAAAGAGTTGGCTCTTCGCTCGAGCATCGACAGCTCTAAATAATGAAACGTATCCTTTGGTTTCGCCGTGATCTAAGAGTCAGCGACAATTCGCTTCTTTCACTTGGTGGCGAAGTGTTGCCCATCTTCATCTTTGATACCAATATTTTAGACCGCTTACACCCTCAGGGCACTCTGCATGTAAACGATAGACGAGTAAGCATCATCTTCGATGCAGTTGTAAAACTAAAAGGCGATTTACAAGCTTTGAGACTTGATCTTAAAATCTATTATGGCAAACCCATAGAGATTTTACGTCACCTTGCATCGCTTGGTTTTGATGAGGTGTGTGCAAGTGGAGATTATGACGCGTATGCAAAGCAAAGAGACCTTGAGGTTTCACAGTTTATCCATTTTAGATACTTGGGTGATACCTATATTTTTAAGCCTCGTGAGGTTTTAAAAGATGACGGTTCGCCATATTTGGTGTTTACTCCTTTTTATAAAAAAGCACTTTTAGTTCTTGATACAAAAGATTTTTCAAAAATAGAGATTGCTTCACACACGCTTCATACTATTTGCTATGATAGTATTTGTAGATTTGAAAATGGTAGCTTTATAGAGAATGATTTAAAGATAGAAACTCTTGCATTTCAAAGAGTGGAATTAAATCAAATCGACTTAAAATCAAAACTCGAAGCCTCACTTGTAAAGCTTTGTACATACAAACTTGAAAGAGATTTTCTAAGCATCGATGCCACTTCAGACTTGAGTGCTGAACTTCGTTTTGGTACACTTGGAGTAAAAGAATTGCTTCGTTTTGTCCAAGATTTAGAGGGAAGTGAAGATTTTATCCGTCAGCTTATTTTTCGCGATTTTTATGCGTATTTGCTTTTTCACTTTCCGCGCATTGAAAACGAAAACTACAAATATAGTTTTAATGGCATAGAAGATAAGCAAAAGTATGAGGTATTTTGTAGTGCAAAAACAGGTGTGCCCATCAT
The DNA here is from genome assembly GCA_903885085.1 of uncultured Campylobacterales bacterium. Classification (GTDB taxonomy): domain Bacteria; phylum Campylobacterota; class Campylobacteria; order Campylobacterales; family Sulfurimonadaceae; genus Hydrocurvibacter. Next base: position 16,557 of record CAISHH010000078.1, on the reverse strand, counting down.
CGATGCCGCCATCACGCAACTCATTACAACGGGAGAGATGCATAATCGCGCTCGCATGATAGTCGCCTCTTTTTTTACAAAAGATTTGTTACTTCCGTGGCAGTGGGGCGAGAAGTTTTTCGCACAACATCTATTGGATTATGACAAAGCAAGCAATGTTCTTTCTTGGCAATGGAGTGCAGGCACAGGCGTTGATCCACAGCCCTATTTTAGGGTTTTCAATCCCTATTTACAAGCGAAAAAGTTTGATAAAGATGGAGTTTATATTAAAAAATATCTACCTCAGCTTTTAGATATAAATCCGAAAAATCTTTATGATGAAGAGTGGCTTTTAAACGCACACTTGCTAAACTATCCACAACTAATAGTGCGACATAAAGAGGCTTCAAAAATAGCGATAGAGAGTTTTAAAAATTTAATCCAAAGGAAAGAAGATGATTAAAATCATACTGGCATTTGTGACACTTTTATTTGGAGGATGTTCAACCACGTATGCACCTCTAAAAACCGTTGAAAAAGTGGATGTGAACCGTTATCTTGGCACGATATAACAAAACTACTTTGGACAAAAGAGAATTAAAATTAACTTCGGAGATACGCGATGCTAAATCTACAAGATATGAGACAAGATTATAAAAAAGCCGAGCTGAGTGAGGAAAGTGTAAGCGAGAGTCCATTTGTGCAGTTTGAAAAGTGGTTTGGCGATGCACAAAAGTCTCAACTGTTAGAGCCAAATTCTATGGTTTTGGCAACTTGCGGGAGTGATGGGTTGCCCAATCTCCGCGCTGTTCTTTTAAAGATTTTTGATGAGAGAGGCTTTGTGTTTTTTACTAACTATCATAGTAATAAAGCACGTGAGATAGAGGAAAATCCAAATGTTGCGGCTGAGTTTTTATGGCTTGATTTAGAGCGCCAAGTAAGAGTGCGTGGGCGATGTGAAAAAATCAGCACTGCTGAGTCTCTGAGCTACTTTTTAAAGCGTTCACGTGAGAGTCAAATAGGTGCTTGGGTGAGCGACCAGAGCAAGATTATCAGCTCAAGAAAGATGCTGATGATGCAGATAGAGAAGATGAAAGCTAAGTTTCAAAGCGGTGACGTTCCCTTGCCTGATTTTTGGGGTGGATATAGAATTCTTCCACAAAGCATTGAGTTTTGGCAAGGACGAGAGAGCAGACTTCATGACCGTATTTTATATACCAAAGAGGGTGAGAATTGGAAGATCAGCAGACTTGCGCCCTAAGGCTTACATCTAAACAAAAAAGATACAATTTCAAAGATTAATTTACCAACTATGGAGTGACAATGCAGAACAATGAAACCTTAGAACTTTTAAAAAAACATGACCTTTTAAAGATCATCAATGATGAGCTTGATATCTACTTGGAGATCCCGCATGTGGCTTATGTAGAGGTTAAAAAACCTGATAGCAAAGCGATACTTTTTACCAATGTAGTCGATAGAAAAAACGGTAAAAAGTTTGATACACCGATTTTGATGAACGTCTTTTGTTCACAAAAAGCGGTGGAGCTTCTCATTGGTGATGGCGACAAGATCGCCGCGCGTATCCAAGAGCTTTTACATATGAAACCTCCAGCGGGCTTTATGGACAAGATATCTATGCTTGGAACTCTTTTTAATCTTAAATCGGTCTTTCCTAAAAAGCTGAGCAAAAAAGGGGAATGTCAAGAGATCATAAAGCTCGGGCTTGATGCCAAACTCAGCGAGCTTCCAATCCTTACAACATGGGAACAAGATGGCGGGCCTTTTATTACTATGGGGCAGGTTTATACCAAAAGTCTTGATGGCAAGATGAGTAATGTCGGGATGTATAGACTTCAGGTATATGATGATCACACTTTGGGAATGCACTGGCAAATCCACAAAGATTCAAACCACTTCTTTCATGAGTATAAAAAAGCGGGCGTGAAAATGCCAGTTTCCATCGGTATCGGCGGTGATCCTATGTATATCTGGTGTGGTCAGGCTCCGCTTCCTATCGGTGTTTTCGAACTACTTTTGTATGGTTTTGTCAAAGGTAAAAATGCACAACTTGTAAAATCTATCACAAATGATATCTACATTCCTCGTGATGTGGACTTTGTGATAGAGGGATTTGTAGATGTCCAAAACCTTCGCATCGAAGGTCCTTTTGGAGATCATACGGGTTATTACACGCTAAAAGAGGAGTATCCTTTTATGAATGTGACCGCCATTACACAGAAAAAAGAGCCGCTTTTTGCAGCCACAGTTGTTGGAAAACCGCCTTTGGAAGATAAATATATGGGACACGCCACAGAGCGTATCTTTTTGCCTCTTTTAAAGACGACAGCGCCTGATCTTATCGACTACTATATGCCAGAAAACGGTGTATTTCATAATTTTATCTTAGCAAAAATCAAGACGCTTTACCCTGGACATGCTCAACAGACTATGCACGCTTTTTGGGGTGTTGGACAGATGAGTTTTGTAAAACATGCTATTTTTGTAGGCGAAGATGCGCCTTCCCTTACAGAGCATGACGCAGTGACACGCTATATCTTAAACAGAATCGATCTTGAAGAACTTTTTATTAGTCGTGGAGTTGTGGATGCGCTCGATCACAGTTCAAATAAGTTTGCAGTGGGCGGAAAACTGGGCATCGACTGCACGGGCGAAGAGATCACAGAATCTGGAATTACACTTTTGAGTGATGAAGAGCTTTTAAGAGAAATGCAAAAAATCTCTTCAAGTGTGAAAGATTTAAAACAGTACTACACTGATACGAAAAACCCGATCTGTCTTATCAGCGTCGAAAAAAACAGATCACAAAAAGAGCTTTTTGCTGAACTCAAACCACTTTTAGAACACATAAAAATTCTCATTATTGTGGATGAAAAAGATAATTATCTCGACAATCCTTATATGCTCATTTGGCGCGTAGTCAACAACATAGACGCTACACGTGATATCTTTTTTGACGCCAATAGCGTGTGTGTGGATGCAACAACAAAAAGTGAATTGGATGGCTTTATGCGAGAATGGCCAGACGACGTTACATGTACGCAAAGTGTCTTAGAATCTTTAAAAGAAAGAAAAATCATCGATATCGATGATGCATTTGAGCGAAAGTTTTTACTTTAGTATCAACTGACAAATTCCTACTACGAATGAGAAACATTTAGAGCTAAAATTCTCCATGATAGATTAGATTATGGAGAAGAAAATGAAGATAAAAATAGCTTTAGAATGGTTCTTAAACCCCGACCATCTTCCGTTTATATCAGGAATCACGACTGGAAGATATAAAGAGAGCGGACTTGAAGTTGAGATCATCGAGCCAGAGGAGCATTATGATGGTTTTGAGGTTTTAAAAAAGGGTGAAATAGACTTACATGTAAACGAACCTTTGCATCTGTATGAACACTACTTTGATGGTCTGAAATCTGTTGGCTGTTTCTTTGAAACTCGCGGTGGCGTGATGATACGAGCAGATCGAGTAGAAAAACTGCGTAACAATGAAAAGATCAAGATCACGACTCCAGCGGCAAATCCCGTAACAAACAAGATAGGCTTTGAGATACTTTCTCGTTATGCAAAGAAAAATGGATTTTCACTCGACGTAGAAAATGTGGAGTTTGTTGAAACAGATTTTTGGCACATTACAAATATGAAAAATGATGAAAGTTTTGATGGGGCTTGGTTGTGTTTTTACAATTTTGAGGGAATCGAGGCGAAAATGGAAGGGTTTGAAAACCTTTTTATAGATCAGTTTGAATCGCCATATCCAAACTTTTCAGCACTTGAAATGATGACGACCCAAACTGTAATGGCACAAAAGGGAGAGCAGATCTGTGAACTCATAAAAATCACGAATGAGATGGCAAAGTATCTACAAGAAAACCCCGAGGAAGCACAGAGAATTTTCTATGAATACTCAAAAACACAGCCAAGTGAATTAATGGATAATATCATCATAGATACACTTTTAAGATTGAAAACTGACATCAAAGCAGATGCAGGCAAATGGCTTGAACTTTATAAGTTTGTCGAAGAACTTGGTCTTGTAAGTTTAAGTCAAGAGCAATATGATAACATTTGGACAAGTCCCAAAAAATAAGGAAAAAAAGATGAAAACATTTGAGATCAGTTCACTTATAGATTGCAAGGTCGAAGAACTTTATGCTTTTCATCTTGATGTCACCAATCTTCCAAAGATCACTCCGCCAAATATGAAAGTGACACTTTTAAATAAAGTAGATTCCATCAAACGCAGCAGTGAGATCTATCTTAGAAATGTACAGTATTTTTTGCCCACTTACTGGCGTGTGCGTGTGGATGAAATAATTCTTCCGCTGGAGTTTATGACAAAATTTTTATATCCTTTTGTGTTAGGGCAGTTACAATCGATGTTTGAATATAGACATAGTGTTACAAAGAAAATATTGGAGCAAGAAATATGAAGTCTATTTTAGTTATATTAATCTTAGCCATAGCGCTATTTGGAGGTCAGAAAATGAGTATTTATGATTTTAAAGAGAAAACAATCGATGGACAAGAGATCACAATGGAGAAGTATAAAGGCAAAGTGATGCTTATAGTTAATGTGGCAAGCGGGTGCGGTTATACGCCTCAGTATGAAGGGCTTGAAGCCTTACATGTAAAGTATGCAGATAAGGGGCTGAGCATCTTAGGATTTCCGTGTAATCAGTTTTTAGGTCAAGAACCAGGAACTGAAGCAGAGATAAAAAACTTTTGTACTACAAAGTTTGGAGTACAGTTTGATATGTTCTCTAAAATAGAGGTCAACGGTGCTCACACAAATCCTTTATATGTTTACTTGAAAAAAGAGGCTGGCGGAGTTTTAGGAACTGAAGTTATCAAGTGGAACTTTACGAAGTTCTTAGTTGATAAAAATGGAAAAGTAGTCAAACGCTACGCACCATCGACTACGCCTCAAGAGATAGATGAAGATATAAAAAAGTTGCTTTGAAAAGTACCAACTGACAAATTAAGCATACAAAAAATATCACTCTTTTCGTACAATAAAACAAAAAAATCAAGGCAGATTTTATGAAAAGAGCGATTTTACTTTTAAATATGGGCGGACCCAATAATCTTGATGAAGTGCAAGTTTTTTTACACAATATGTTCAATGATAAGAACGTCATCAACGCACCAAAACTAATCCGAATGCTTGTGGCTAAACTCATTATTTTTAAGCGTCTTGATGAAGCCAAAGGGAACTACAAAGCTATTGGCGGGAAATCTCCGATAGTGGGATATACACAACAACTCATCGAGGCACTGAGCTTACATGTAGACGCAACGGTTCATATGGTGATGCGCTACACACCGCCATTTGCAAAAGATACGCTCAAAAACCTTCAAGAGGTAGATGAGATCTACGCCATTCCTCTGTATCCTCATTACTCATCAACAACTACGCTCTCAAGTATGCAAGACTTAGAGAAATCTATGAAAAATCTTGGCATCAAAGCAAAGCTCAAAACCATAGACAAATATTATAAAAATGAAAAATATAATCAGGCAATAGTCGAGCGTATCAAAGAGTCTTTGGGAAATGCAGATGCGAGTGAGTATGAGCTTGTTTTTTCAGCGCATGGACTGCCTCAGAGAATCATCGACAAAGGTGACCTTTACCAAAGACATATCAAGTATAATGTTTTTTATGCAAGAAAAGCTTTGATGCAAGCGGGAGTTGAGTTTCATAAAACCCATCTTGCGTATCAGTCGCGTCTTGGGCCACTCGAATGGATTCGTCCCTATTTGGAAGATAAGCTCCAAGCTCTAAAAAAGAAAAAAGTGATAATTTACCCGATAGCTTTTACGGTTGATAACTCTGAGACTGAGTTTGAGCTTGAGATCGAGTATAGAGAAAAAGCGCAGGAGATGGGATTTTTGGATTATCGCGTAGCAAAAGCTGTGAACAATCATCCACTTTTTGTAGAGAGTTTAAAAGAGATTTACGAGGAGCTAAAGTAGTGCTAGAATATGCAGTTGTCGGTTCTGGAATAGGTGGATGTTCCATCGCGGCTTATCTTGATGCAAAAGGGCATAAAACTGCACTTTTTGAAAAAGATAGCCATCTTGGCGGATGCAGTTCCACTTTTAATCGTAACTCTTACATGTACAACTCTGGAGCGACAACTTTAGCGGGATATCAAGAGGGACACATCGTTAAATCTCTTTTTGATGCCATAGGCTATAAACCAAAACTTCTAACGACAGATCCAGCTATCGTGATACTACAAAACGGAAAAGAAACTCCAAGATTTAGGGACTTAGAAAAGTTTTTAGCAGTTGTAGAACAAAACTATCCTCATCCAAAAAATCGAGAGTTTTGGACGCTTGTATATGAACTCAACAAGAAATTTTATTCAACTGATGGATACTATTATTCTAACCGTTCATTGTTTAAAAAAGCGGTTTCACTTCTTAGCTATACACCCATTTTTATGAAGTTTTTTCGATATTTTTTCTCAAATGCAAAAACCTTTTTAGACCATTTTTTTGGCGGCATAGACAAGGAATATCTTGATTTTTTAGAAGCTCAGATTATGATCGTCGCACAGGCAAAAAGTTCAGAGATAAACTTTTTTACCTGCGCACTCGCTCTTGGATACACTTTTAATGAAACGCACTATGTGTACGGCGGAATGGGCGCATTATTTGATGGGATGAGTGCAAATATGCAAGATGTGAGAAAAAACTCTGAAATAAAGAAAATAGAAAAAAAAGAGGGATATTACAAACTCTATACAAAAGATGAGGTCATAGAGGCAAAAAACGTGATCTTAAACTCCACAGTGTATGAGAGTGCAAAACTTTTCGATGAGAGTTTGATACAAAAGTATTATCAAAAATACGAAAAGCTCGACAATCATCAAAGCTCTTTTATGCTCTATCTTACTATCAAAAGTGACGCAGATTTTTCCCATCATTATCAGATCATTCAAGATGAAAATTTTGAGATGACTCTTTCAAAGGCATTGTTTGTCTCATTTTCAGACAAAGATGATGAGCAAATCGCGCCAAAAGGCTACTACTCCATCACAGCTTCCATCCATACAGATACGAGATTTTGGGAAAAAGATGCAGATTATAAGGCAACAAAAGAGAGATTAAAAAACTTACTGCTAGAATCTCTTATGAAAAATCTTGATATCCAAACATCTCAGATCATAGATTGTATTAGTGCAACTCCGAGCACCTTTGCAAGATATATTAACCGTTCTCAGCTTGGAGGCAATGCGATCACTATGAAAAACTTTCTCCCTTTTTTGCCATCAAACGACACACCAATAGAAGGACTTTATAATGTGGGTGACACTGTTTATGCCGCTCAAGGTTGGCCGGGTGTGATGCTTGGCGTTAACAATTTAAAGAGGCTTTTGGATGTATGATATCGCTTTGCATATAAAGCTAAAAGACTGGCTTTATATTCTCATATTTGGACTTGTTTTTGGCTCTTTTTTATCCGCTTTTGGTTATGTGCTTTTAGAAAAAGATTGGCTAGAAGGTGCTTTATATGGCGTGCTTCTGGGATTTAGTATCACTTTTTTATCTTTAGTTTTTATCTCTTTTATGAATCACTTTGTGTTACCAAAAGTAAGCTCCAAATACTGGCTTCTTTTAGCGATAGTTTTTTCCTTTTTATCAGGCTTTTTTGGGACACTTTTAAGTGTGTTTGTTGCACACAAAATGGGGATAGAACTTATCGCTTTATTTGAGACAAGTTCTATTGGAATTGCTGCGATTATCGGCGTTTTGACCTATCTTTTAGGTGCGCTTTTATACAGATTTGTACGGATGAGAAATGAAAAAGAGCTTGTCGATGGCAACTATATCAAAAGCCGTCTCTCTTCACTTGAAACTCAGTTAAATCCCCATTTTTTGTTTAACGCTCTTAACTCCATCGCAGAACTTATCCACACGGATGTCAACAAAGCCGAAGAAGCGGTGCTCAAAGTTTCATCATTTTTACGCAATACCATGAGCGAAGAATCGCATATCAGCATCAAAAATGAGCTCTTACATGTAAGGGATTATGTTGAGCTTGAAAATATCCGTTTTGCAGATAAAATATCCTTACATGTAAGCGATTTTATGCCAAATTATAAGATTCCAAAATTTTCCATTCAGCTTTTAGTAGAAAATGCGATTAAGCACGGTTTTATTCAAAAAGAGAAAAATCTCAATATCAAAATCTCTTTTGATGAGCAAAAAAAAGTGCTTATCGTCAAAAATGACGGCAAAGCGATGAAGAGCAGTAAATTTGGGATAGGGCTTACAAATCTTAACCAGAGACTTGAACTTTTATGCAAAGGTTATTTAGAAGTGATTGACAAAGAAGAGCCAACATTTTATATACATTTAGGAGAATGCCATGAAAATACTCGTAGTTGATGATGAACAACTCGCCCGCGCTCGTGTGATACGGATGCTAACAACCCTTGGATATAAAGATATTTTAGAAGCCACAAATGCGGATGAAGCCATAGAAATAGTAAGAGAAAATGAGCTAGATCTTGTTTTACTTGATATCAATATGCCAGGTGTGAGCGGCATAGAACTCGGTCATGAACTCAAATATCTAAAAAATAATATCGCAATTATCTTTCAAACAGCCTATGAAGAACACGCGTTAGAAGCTTTTGAAATTGGAGCTCTTGGATACTTGGTAAAGCCTTTTAGTATTGATCAACTCTCAACAACACTTTCTCGCGTGGTAAAGCAAAAAGAGAGTGATAGTTCATACAAGTTGATGAGTAAAAATGGTGAGCACTATTATTTGCTTAAACCTGAAGATATTTTTTATGTTAAAGCTGATCTCACAGAGGTGATGCTTCGTACATCAAGCGGATTTTCTTACTCTTCTCAGAAAATTTCAGATTTGGAAAATAAGCTAAAAAATTATGGATTTATAAGGATTCATCGCTCATATCTCATCAATCCTGACAAGATAAAAGAGATGATTACGATAGAGCAGAGTAAACTAAGATTTTCATTTAACGGGATTTCAGACACGATAGAATCAAGTAAAGATGGAGCAAAAGAGTTTAGAAATCTTTTTTCTAACTAAACTCTTTGAGGGTTTAAGCGTCATACGCATCGTAAGCGATGGATGCGGCTTTTTCTTTGTAGGTCTGGAAAGGTTCTTTTTCTTGTGGTCTGTTGTTTAAAATTGCGTTTAATTCATCATTGCGATCTCTTAAAATATCTTCAAACTCATTTTTATTGAGTGGTTTGTCATCTTCAAATTTATCAAGTAAAATATTGCTTTGACCTGCGAGGATGAGATAGCTCAGATTGCCATAATCAACCATCACGATCCTGTTAACCTGATCAAGCTGTTTTGAAAAGCGCACTTGCAAATCTTCATGTATTTCAGTTTTTGCACCAAACATCCAAGGTTTTTTGAGTGGTTTTGCACTTGAAGCGCTTGGCTTAGTTTGAGAGATGACGGCTCCCATCTTCTTTTTAAGATAAAAAACAAAGCCGAGTGTCGCAAGCAATATAGCCATAACGACATAGTATCCTGCAGATATTTGTAAATCAGGTCCTGTAGGTAGAGCTGTTGAGGCAGCTGCAGCTGTAGCATTTGGTTCTGTAGCAGCAGCTCCTTGTTTATCAAGTCTCAGTCTTAAACCATAAGAATCTACAGTTTTAGAAGCCTGTACTTGCACATCATTTGGGACAACAGCCACAATTTGTGTATAACTTGTGATCGGACTGATAGTAAGCTCAGAGATAAATTTAGAATTTAAAGATTTTGTCTTCTCAGACTCTATAGACGCACCATCAAGCTTGATAATTATCTTACCATCGAGTGTTTGCTGGGAAATAACACCATCATAAGGCGTGTCAAAGGTAAGCATTACATCTACTCTGTCACTTCTTTCATAAACGTTATAGCTTAAGATCTTTGATGCAAAAAGCATAAAAGGGATTAAGAGTAAAAAGAGGATTTTTTTCATAGTTTTTCCTTCGATAGATGGTATAAGACAGCACTTGAATTAAGCACTTCATTAATACGGATTGCAAGATTTTTTTCATAAACCATGACTTCGCCTTTACCTAAAATACGACCATTGACATAGGATTCTACACTTTCTCCGGCAGGTTTTTTAAGGTCAATGACTGAACCTCTTTCAAGTTGAAGTATGTCACGAATGGTGAGTTGTGTTTCTCCAAGGTCGGCGACAAACTCCACTTCCATATCCAAAAGACCTTCATAATTCATCCATGAAAGTTCTTCTGTTTCATTAAACTCTTTCTCACTGTGGTACGGCATTTTATTCCTTGATCGCTATGAGTATACTGCCATTTTTTAAAGAGATTCTATTCATTCCATCGCAGAGAAGATTGAATTTTTTCGTCTCTAAAAACAGAGGAGTTTTAATATTGAAAACTTTTGCATCATTGCTCTCTTGAGCTAAGACTTTTGCGCTTCCAACAATCATATTTGTTGTTTCAAGTAACATATCTTGAAGCGTTTCATCGTTACTATCATCTTCAAAAAGAAATATTCCACAAACATCTTGTAAAAGCTCTTTTGACAAAGCAACATACACAGTATGAGGTTTTTCGTTTTCAACTATCTCTATACTAGCAATAAGCATTCTCATTTTTGGAATTGTAGTTTTAAAAGTGTAGGGCTCTCTTATTTGATGTTCACAAAAATTTGTCGCCGCTTTTGTAATTATAGATAACATTTTTGTCCAAGTTGCAAAATTTAGTAGATTATACGTTATACAAACCTAAAATTAAATTAATAGAGTCTGCAACTAAACATCATCATAAGCTATTCTTGGGTATAATCGAGCCCAAATAAAGAATGAAGAGAGTGAATGGCAGAACTTATTTTACTTGGCAGTTTTGTTGGATTTTTATCAGGTTTTTTTGGAATAGGTGGCGGAACTGTTTTAGTTCCACTTCTTCTTTTCTTGGGCTATGATATTAAGGTTGCTATTGGAATTTCTGTTGTACAGATGGTCTTTAGCTCGATCTATGGAAGTTACTTAAATCTTAAAAAAGGCACTTTAGATGTGATAATGGTCTCCATTATTGGTCTTGGTGGTTTTATAGGCGCACTTTTTAGTGGATATATCGTTTCTCATGTTGATGGGAAAATATTACAGTTACTTTTTTTAAGTTTTTCAGTTTTTGCACTTTTGAGACTTTTTTTTAAAGTGAAAGTACATGGAAAAGAGAAAAACACTCATCCTATTATACTTTTTATTATGGGATTTATTCTTGGGATGCTTGGTGCATCCATTGGAGTCGGTGGTTCTATTTTACTTGTACCTATCTTGGTGGGTTATTTTAATATAAAACTAGCAAAAGCTACTTCTGCAAGTCTATTTTTTGTAATGTATTCATCTATTTCAGGATTTATTTCACAAAGTTATCATGGAATAATCGATTATCACAGTGGCCTCATTATAGGAGTGGCTTCGCTTGTCGGTGTCTATTTTGGTGTTATGCTCAAACATAGAACAAGTGAAATATTACAAAGAAGAACACTTGTATTGTTGTATGTTTTTGTGGTTGCTTATTTGACTTATAGAACATTTTTTAAATAGGAATAATTATGATAAAAATATTTGGTGCGCGCGAAAATAATCTAAAAAATATCTCTTTGGAAATACCAAAAAACAAGCTTGTTGTTTGTACAGGACTTAGTGGAAGCGGAAAGTCCACACTTGCTTTTGATACACTTTATGCAGAGGGACAAAGACGCTATATCGAGTCACTCTCCTCTTATGCAAGACAATTCTTAGACCGCATTGGAAAACCTGATGTTGATAAAATTGAAGGACTCACACCTGCAATTGCCATAGATCAAAAAACAACTTCCAAAAATCCTCGCTCAACGGTTGGAACGATTACTGAGATTTACGATTATCTACGTCTTTTATATGCTCGTGTTGGCGTGCAACATTGTCATCAATGCGGTAAAAAAATTACGCAGATGAGTGCTGAAGATATCATCAACGAAGTTTTAAAACTTCCAGATGGTGCAAAAGTAGTTATCTTAGCTCCTATTGCAAGAGAAAAAAAAGGCTCATTTGGCGAGATATTAGAATCTCTTGTACAAAAAGGATATGTCAGAGCGATGATAGATGGCGTAATGACAAGACTTGATGAGGAGATAGAACTCTCTAAGACCAAAAAACATACTATCAAAGTAGTCATTGATCGTCTTGTAATAAGTGAAGATAACAAAGACCGTATCGCTCAGGATGTTGAAAAAGCACTCAAACAAAGTTATGGTGAGGTCGAGATAGATATCTTAAATCATGAAGAGTTAGGTCTTAAAGACGCAAGCATCCATTACAGCGAACACAATGCCTGTTTTGACTGTAAAATCAGTTTTGATGAGCTTGAGCCTCTCTCATTTTCCTTTAATTCTCCAAAAGGTGCCTGTCCTGAGTGTGATGGTCTTGGTGTTCGTTACGCGCTTGATAATGACAAGATTATTGATGGAGATTTAACGATAGAAAGCGGTGCTGTAAAGATTGTATATGGCTTTAATAAGGGATACTATTTTACTTTCTTAAAAGGCTTTTGTCAGGAAAATAATATCAATATGAAAGTTTCATTTTCCGAGCTTGAAGAGTATCAGAAAAAAGCGATCTTACATGGTGGTATCGAGGAAGTGACTTTTCTTTGGAAAGGACATCCAGTAAAACGTATCTGGCCGGGGATCATCAAAATAGCTTATGATATGTTCAAAGATGATAAAGAGCTTGCAGATTATATGAGTGAGAAGGTGTGTAATGTTTGCCATTCTCACCGCTTGAAGCTTGAAAGTTTAGCTGTGAAGGTTTCAGATCATAAAATTTCAGAGATCTTGGATATGCCAATAAATAGAAGTTACGAATGGTTTAAAAATGAGGATAATTTTTCGCATATGAGTGAAAAATATAGAATGATTTCAGCGCCTATTTTAAATGAGATTCGAGAGAGGCTGTACTTTTTATATGACGTTGGTCTTGGATATATCACTCTAGGTCGTGATGCTAGAACCATCAGCGGCGGAGAAGCGCAGCGTATCCGTATCGCTTCTCAGATTGGAAGTGGTTTGACGGGCGTTATGTACGTGCTTGATGAACCAAGTATCGGGCTTCATGAAAGAGATACTTTAAAACTAATCCGTACGCTTCGCTCGCTTCAAGAAAAGGGTAACAGTGTTATCGTCGTAGAGCATGATAAAGAGACGATTGAAAATGCTGACTATATCGTAGATATCGGACCGGGAGCTGGAAAATTTGGTGGAGAGGTTGTATTTGCTGGCACGTATGATGAACTCAAAAAAGCTGATACTCTCACTGCTGATTATATGACGGGACGTAAAGATATTAAATATTTTTACAGACGCCCACAAGAAAAATATATAGAGATAAAAAATGTTACGCTCAATAATATCAATGATTTAAGCGCAAAAATTCCACTCAATAACTTTACATGTATTACAGGTGTGAGCGGAAGCGGAAAGAGTTCTTTGATACTTCAAACGCTTTTACCAACAGCTAGAGAGATCTTAAATCACGCAAGAAAAGTCAAAAAAATAGCAGGTGTTGAAATAGAAGGTCTTGAGCATGTTGATAAAGTGATCTACCTCGATCAAAGCCCCATAGGCCGTACTCCAAGAAGTAACCCCGCAACTTATACGGGTGTGATGGATGAGATTCGTAATCTTTTTGCAAAGACAAAAGAGGCAAACATAAGAGGATATACAAGTTCACGATTTAGCTTCAATGTCAAAGGCGGACGCTGTGAGAAGTGTCAAGGTGAGGGCGAGATAAAGATTGAGATGCACTTTTTGCCAGACATTATGGTGAAGTGTGATTCTTGTAAAGGGACTCGTTATAATTTTCAGACTTTAGAAGTGCTCTACAAAGGCAAAAGTATTTCAGATGTTTTAAATATGAGTGTTGCAGAAGCCTTAGAGTTTTTTGATCCGATCCCAAAAATCAAGATAAAAATGCAGACGCTTTTTGATGTGGGTCTTGGTTATATCACACTTGGACAAAATGCGACGACACTTTCAGGCGGGGAAGCTCAACGTATCAAACTTAGTAAAGAGCTCAGCCGAAAAGACACAGGAAAAACACTTTATATTCTTGATGAGCCGACAACTGGTCTGCATTTTGATGATGTCAACCGATTAACGAAAGTGCTCCATAATTTTGTAGAACTTGGAAACAGTGTCCTTGTCATCGAACATAATCTTGATATGATTAAAAATGCGGATTATGTGATCGACATGGGACCTGAGGGCGGAAGCGGCGGTGGAGATATCATCGCTATGGGAACTCCTGAAGAGGTAGCACAAGGCTACAAAGAGAGTGGAAGTTATACGGGTGAGTATCTTGCAAAAGAACTTAGTAGATATAAATGAGAATATTTTTTTATTTTATAATTGCTTTTTTCTTTGTTGGATGTGCAAGCACTGTTGAAGAGGTAAAACCAGTAGAACCTTCAGTTGCTAAAAAAGTGATAAAAGCTCCAGAGTTAAAACAAGTAGAAGTTAAAGAACAAACCAAAATTCAAGAACTTCAGCCGATAACTGTCGCAAAAGCTGAAATAGCAAAAGTTGAAGCAGTGAAGATTGCAAAAGTGCCTACACACGCCATGCGTGTTAAGAGTATGAAGATAAAATCTAGCCCGCTGGAATATGTTAGTAAAGATCTTTCAAAAACAGATAATACTATCTCAGAACTTCCGCAAAATACTTCAAATATTAGTGAAGTTGTACAGTTTGACAATGAAAATTTTGATGAAGTTGTTGATATTTTTATCAACAACTGTAAGAGTGCAACAACACGAAAGATGTATGGTTCTCTTTGTGACAGTGCTTTACATGTAAGCGATAAAAAGGTGTTTATTAAAAAGAATTTTAAACTCTATAAAATTCTAGATAATCAAAAGGACGAGGGTGTTTTAACTGGTTATTATGAGCCTGAACTTCACGGTTCTTTGACAAAGCATGACAAATATATCTATCCAGTTTATCAAAAACCACTCAAGAGTGGTGGCATGGAATCTGCTGTTGTGAATACCGAAACAAACAGTAGTACAACACAAAATAATTCAAGAGCAGATGTCAATAATCTTAATACTCCTGCTTTATGTTATGTGGATAATAAAATTGATGAGTTTTTTCTTGAAATTCAAGGTTCAGGACGTGTAAATCTAGATACAAATAAAACGCTTTATGTAGGTTATAACGGTACAAATGGACAAAAATATACATCAATTGGAAAATATTTGATAGCGAAAGGATATATGAGTCAAGATCACATGTCACTACAAGATATCAAAGCATGGGCACATAAAAATCCAGATAAAATAGATAGTGTATTAAATCAAAATGAGAGAGTTGTTTATTTCAAACAAAGAGATTCTACTAATGTTACGGGTTCTCTTGGTGTTCCTTTGACTCCCATGCGTTCAGTTGCAGTTGATAGTGCGTATGTTCCACTTGGAAGTATGCTTTTGATCGATGCACAAGATTATGCACATTCTATAAAAAATATTGTTTTTGCACAAGACAGAGGCGCGGCGATTAAGTCTGCAGTACGAGCGGACCTTTTTACAGGCTATGGCAAAGAAGCACTTGCAATCGCAGGAAATCTCAAAGCAAAACTCAAAATGTGGATATTTTTGCCAAAAGTACAGATGCAATGAAAAGATCGCTGGAAAAGTTTAATCGTCTTGTAGAATGCCTCGAAGAATTGCCTACAGTAGGCAAAAAATCAGCTATTCGTCTTGCGTATCATATGGTTATGAAAGATAGTTTCAATGCCATTAAACTCGCTCACGCTATAGAAAATGCGGTGGGAAGTTTGAAAAAATGTATCTCATGCGGCGGCATGAGTGAAGATGAACTCTGCGCTATATGCAGTGACGCTTCAAGAGATATAGAGGTTTTATGTATCGTTGAAAATGCAAAAGATATTTTGACTTTTGAAGAAAATGGGCTTTTTGATGGGAGATATTTTGTTCTTGATTCACTTGAACAGTTGGATATTTCACATCTTCAAGACATGGTTTCAAGCGGTGTAAGCGAGGTGATCTTTGCCCTTACACCGTCGATTCAAAATGACGCTGTGATACTCTATATAGAAGATAAACTCAAAGATTATGATCTTCATTTTACAAAAATAGCACAAGGTGTTCCAACAGGTGTGAGTCTTGAGAACATCGATATTCTTTCACTCACACGCGCCATGGAAGATAGAGTGCGGGTTTAAAATATTCTTATCATGTAAAGGTTTATTTTTGAAGTAAAGCTATGAAATCTTCTTTTTTCATAGGTTTGGCAAAGTAATATCCTTGGATGATATCGCACTCTTTCTCTTTTAAATATTCAAATTGATATTTTTCTTCAACACCCTCGGCAATCACGGGAGTGTTCAAGATTCCGTGTCAGCATCGGATAATTCCTAAAATTGTATCATAAATTTAAAGCGTCATCAAGCCGTCCTTCGAAATGGATGGCTAACTGAGAGATTGTCAAGCTCCAATTTCTAATAGGCATAGTCCATT
>CAISHH010000077.1 GCA_903885085.1 uncultured Campylobacterales bacterium | reverse complement strand
TACTATCAAGCTATGAATAATTTAGACCCTAAAGGAGCAAAACTGTTACCGTTGGTATCATAAAAAGGTGGAATTAAAAAACTTGATTTACTGGTCTTGAAAAAAGGGTTCATTATAAAGTGTGAATTATTCGTGAACTTTTCCAAGAGAGTATAAAAGTCGTTCCCTCGTTGATCTTTGTCTGTACATCTATAGCGATTTCATACAAATCACAAAGAGATTTTACGATGTTAAGACCTAGCCCGAACCCACCATTTGCACTCTCAAGTCGAGTAAAGCGTCCAAAAATTTCACTAGACTTTGCAGGGTCAAATCCTATACCCGTATCTGCAACGCTTAATATGTTGGTATCCAATTTGATTGTTAATCTTCCGTTGATTTTATTATATTTGATCGCATTGGAGAGAAGATTATCGATTATTCGGCTAAGATCCCCTTCATTGACAAGAAGTTCACACTCTTGAAGATCTTCTATTAGTTCAATCTGTTTAGCTTCAGCAAGAGGAAGAAAAAAGCTGATTCTTTGCAGAACCAACTCTTTGACATTGACTTGTGTGGATACAGATGATTTTTGCGCAAGCATGATAAAACTTAGATCATCAAAAAGGTGTGACATGGTTCGTGTAGCGACTAGCATTCTACTGAATGCTTTAGTATTTTTTGCACTCAGCTCATTTTGCTCGATCCGCTCTAAGCTCATTGATAAAATAGAAATAGGTGTATTGAGCTCATGCGTAGCATCTCTGATAAATCTATCAAGAAACTCAATATACTCTCGCAGAGGTGTTAAAAAAATTCTTGATAATACGAAGATCATGATGGCAAAAAATGGGATAGATAAGAAAAGAACAAGATAGATACTTTTTTTTGTTTGCTCTAGTTGTGGGTCTATGGTTTCAGAACGCAATACAAGATAGTGAATATCTTTGATCTGATCGAGTTCGAGTGATTTTACATAATAATAGTATCCATTACTTCTAAAAAAACCTTTTTGAAATTTCATATTAAAGTGATTATCTTGTGGATAGATAACCACATTTTTCTTGTCAACAACTTCAACATCAAATCTGTCATCATGAAGTAAAAAATCATCTAGCCTATTGATATCATCGAGCTCATAAATAGATTCAGACGCTGTTTCTGCATAATTTAGCATCTCATTTTGTAAGAAGTCCAAATACTCATTTTTTTGGTAATTATAATAAAAAATAGAAAGAGTGACCAAAAAAAGAGTATTGAGTCCGACAAAGACAGATACAAACTTAAAGAGGGTTTTCTTTTCAACTAAGAGCAAGGAGATAGCCCTGTTTTCGTATATTTTCTATCATATCTTTGCCAAGTATTTTTCGGAGTTTTTTGATATGCGTTCGCAGATTTTCCTCTGTAGCTTCATCATCATAATCCCAAGCAGAACTCATGATTTGCTCATGTGTGACCATTTTTCCTCTATGAGCTAAAAGAGTATTGAGTATTTTTGTCTCTTTTTTTGTTAAGAAAAAAGATTCCTCAAGGCTTATGAGTTTCCCGCTGGTAGGTTCAAAAGACCAGACTGCATTTAAGATGATTTTATCATCTCCGCCAAGAGCAAAAGAATTTTTTATCAGTTTTTTAAGACGGATTTGCAGTTCTTTAAGTTCAAAAGGTTTCTTGATATAGTCATCACATCCAGCGTCGTAGCCTTGTGAAAGATCATCGACGCTGGAGAGTGAAGTGATAAAAATAGCTGGAGCACTTTTTTTGGCATCTCGTAGCTCTTTTAGTACATCAAAACCATTTTTTGATGGTACTTTGACATCGAAGATAAAAGCATCAAAGTGCTCTTCATACGCCTTATCTACAGCGTCATTTCCATCAAGTACAGCTATGACTTCATAATCGCTTTCTTCAAGAAACTCACAAACGATCTCAGAAATTGTCGGATCATCTTCGAGCAGTAAAATACGTAGTTTTGTTCCATTATCAGCCATTTTTTCTTCCCGACTTAGATAAATTTAGCAGACACTTCTCTTAAAATAGCATCACTTTTTACTGAAGCTCCATCATATTTTACAATTTTTACAGCATAATTTTTCATAGCATTGGCTGTGTTTTTACATGCACGTTTGACGACAATGTAATCACAATCTTCCAAAATTTCACCCATTTTTACATGTTGTGCCACATGTTCTGCATCGTCAGTTCCATGTGAACAATGATGAGATTCATCTTCATCGTGATCGTCATGTTCATCTAAGTCAGTGCGGGGATTGTTACGAACCTCCTCTAGTTTAAAAGAACGGAACATTCCTCCACCATTCATCTCGTAAATTGCGAACATTGGCGTGTGCCCTGCATTGCCAAAAAAAGTTAGAGTTTCATCTTTAACGGGAATAGCTATTTTCATATATCACTGCCTTATGATTTGGTTTATTAGAGATTATATCGTAAATTATTTTAAATATTTTTTTGAGAGTTAAAAGAAAAATTGGCTATGATGTTTATAAGTTTTTTAAAATGAAACACAGAGGGTTGTGATTGTGAAATTTAAAAACATATTTCAAGATAAAATTGACCTTGCTCTAAAACTCTACAAACATTTATGTACAGATTATGATGTTGAAGATCTGCATAAATATCGTGTTAGTTTACGTAAAATGCTTGCGTATAACCAAGTATTTGGCGTGCACTTAGATGAAGTAAATGCACAAATAGTGTCCAAACTTTTAAAAAATATTATAAGACCAACTTCGTCATTACGAGATTTGGATCTTTTTTTGATTGAGATAGATGTCATGCGATGTTCTGCACAAAGTAAGAAAAAATTACTTCAAATTTTTACTTCAAAGCGAGATCTTTTAATAGATCATTTTAAAGATGATGCGTATAAAAAAAGTCTTCAAGAGTTAAAAGTGCTGACGAAGAAAAATAAATTGTTCGAAGGCGATTTTCACAAGCTCGATAAAATTACTATTTTGAAAAATATAAGTGAAAAACTTTCAAAACAGTTTAGCTCGATTGATGAAAATAGTTCGTTCGAAAAACTGCATAAACAGAGAATCAAGTTTAAAAGATTTCGCTATGCCTTAGAGATGTATTTACATTATTTTAGTGATGAAGATCCACAGTTAGAAAATCTCTATGATCTGAAAGAACTTCAAGATATTTTTGGAATCATTCAGGATAATAGTGCAAGAATTGAGTTTATAGAAGATGTGCGTAATGAGTTTGAGATTCATGAGATAGAAAATTTGCTAAGTGATTTGAACCAAAAAATTAAAAATGCAAAACAAGAACTGTTTCGTATGGTAGGATAAAAAATGTTTGATCTGTTGATACATAAACTTTGGTTTGAACTTTTAGTCGTCGTCGTTGCAGGACTTCTTACAGGTTTGGAGATAAAAGAGTATAGAGTCCATAATGATGCGATAAAAGAGATAGGAAGCGTGAGAACTTTTACTTTTATATCACTGATCGGGTTTATATTTTATAAGATAGATTTTTATCTTTATATGCTTGGTTATGTAGCTTTAGTTGGACACTTTTTACTGTTTTATGTGGAAAAACTCAAAACTGCCAAAAATGGAATGTTACTTTTTTTGATGGCGACTTTGGTGTACAGCTTTGGTGTACTCATTACGAAGTTTGATATCTGGTTTTTGATCGTTGTATTTGTTTCTATCATTTTTATTTACAATATTAACCGAAGATTTGGACATATTTATGGAGCCTTTGATGAAGAAGAGATAGAAATCTTTTCAAAACTTCTTCTTTTAAGTGCTGTTATATTACCACTGTTGCCACAAGATAATATATCAGATTTTATCCCTGTTTCTTACTTTAAAGTTTGGCTTGCCGTTGTCGTCGTTTCGATGTTTTCATACGTCGGATATGTTCTAAAAAGATATATTTTTAAAGATAAGGGTTATCTCATTGCGGGTATTTTGGGTGGGATCTATTCGAGTACGGCAACGACGATAGTTTTGGCAAAAAAATCAACCTCGGGACGTACTCCTCATATCTTTGCCTCTTCTATTATTATGGCGACGGCCTTTATGTATATACGACTCTTGGGCATTACATATGCTTTCAATCATGAGATCGCACATCAGTTGATTCTCCCTTTTGTAGCTCTTGCACTTATCAGTATTATCTTGGCATATATGATGTATCGACGTGCTGAGATTGAGGTAAATAGGGAGACAGATGAGAGCGAAGATAAAAATCCTCTTGAGCTTTCTACGGCTTTTTTGTTTGCAGTATTATTTATCGTCATGTCGGTGATTACGAATTTTGTAACAGTAAATTATGGAGATATTGGTCTTAATATCCTTTCATTTATCGTCGGTTTTACAGATATAGATCCTTTCGTTCTTTCTATTCTTTCTTCAAAACTTGATATTACGGTTTCAGGCGCTTCTTCAGCGATCATAATAGCCGTAGGAAGTAACAACATCTTAAAAGCTTTTTATGCCTATATATTTTCAAAAAATAGAGCTGGAAAACTGAGTGCTTTTGCATTGTTAGCTTTAGGCGCTTTAACTATGGGGATGGTCTTAATCAGTTATGTCTAAAAAACTTTCTAACACGTCAAATGAAGTCGGATATAACAAAGTAGTATTTATAGTTATTATGCTTTTATCTATCATAATGATTGTGATGATGTGGTTTGCATCAAGAGAATATTATAATGCTCTTCGAGAAGATGAATTCCAAAAAGATGTCATGGTAAATATGGATCTTATTCAAAAAAAGATGATAAATAGTACCAATTTTTTACAAAGCGGTGTAGCATTATTTGATGCAAGTGAACATGTAACACGTCAAGAATGGCACAATTTTATACAAACACAACATATAGAAAAATATTATCCGGGGATACAAGGGATAGGATATTCTAAGCTTCTTAGTTTTAGTGATGGGCTAAAAATGATGGACGCAGAGATAAGACCAGTTGGAAAACGTCCTCAGTATGCTCCTGTTTTATACATAGAACCTATGAACACAAGAAATATAAAAGCGATAGGCTACGACGTGTTTTCTGAACCCACCCGTCGTAGTGCTATGCTTCTTGCAAGAGATAGTGGTTTGCCAGCTATAACAGATAGAATCACATTAGTGCAAGAAATAGATACACATAAGCAGCCAGGAATGTTGATCTATCTGCCGATCTATAAAAAAGATATGAAAACAGATACAGTTGATGAGCGTCGTAAGGCTATTGATGGCTATATCAGCGGTGTTTTTCGTATGAATGATCTTATGGATAAGATTGTAGTCAACAAATCAGTCGTCAATTTTGAGATTTATGATGGCAAAATGAGAACAGAAGATCATCTGCTGTATCGTTCATTTAAGTTATCATCTTATGTTTCAAACTATCAAATTCAAAAACAGATGCTTATAAACGGGCGGGTATGGTATATCAATCTTTCAAGTACGAAAGAGTTTGATGAGAACTCAGACACTCTTTATCCATTACTGATTACCTTAGCTGGAATGACGGTCTATTTTCTGCTTCTTTACATTATTATCTCACTCATTAAAAGTCGCCGTTTGCTTGAGCAACAGTCTTTTGAACTACTCAAACTGTCTCAAGCAGTTGAACAAAGTCCATCAGGTATCGTCATTACAAATCTTGATGGTGAGATAGAGTATGTAAATAGAGCATTTACAAAAAATACCGGATACACAAAAGAGGAAGCCATAGGGCAAAATCCTCGCATTTTGCAATCAGGTAAAACTCTATCTGAATCTTACATAGATATGTGGAAGCATATCACAGAGGGCAAAAGTTGGCAGGGAGAGTTTACAAATCGTCGTAAAGATGGAAGTGAATATATAGAATCTGTCAATACGTCGCCAGTATTTCAAAGTGATGGAACTATTTCACATTACATAGGTATTAAAGAAGATATCACAGAGAAAAAACACGCAGAGGAAAGAATCCAGTATTTGGCAAATTTCGATTCTCTAACAGGACTTCCAAATAGATCTCAACTTGAAAAACTCATTGATTATTCTATAAATGTAGTAAAAAGAGAAAAAGAGGAATTTGCTGTTGTATTTTTAGATATAGACCATTTTAAAGATATTAACGATACTCTTGGTCATCATGTGGGCGATGAGATTCTTATAGCACTCTCTAAGCGTTTTAGCTCTTTATTGCGGGCAAGGGATATGGTCTCAAGACTTGGTGGTGATGAGTTTATGTTTTTGTTTTCAAAAACAGATTTACATGGCGTTGAGAGTATTGTAAAAAAACTTTTGGACTCCATAGATGAATCTATTAAACTTGAACATCATGATCTTAGAGTAACGGTATCTGTGGGTATCGCGATTTATCCCATTGATGGGATAGATGCGCAAACTCTTTTAAAACATGCGGATACCGCAATGTATAGAGCAAAACAAGAGGGACGTAACAGATACTCTTTTTATACAAAAAGTATGCAAGAGCACTCGGTTCGAAATCTGAATCTTACAAATGCCCTACACTATGCGCTCTCACGCCATGAACTCTATCTTGTTTATCAGCCTCAAATCTCGGCAAAGGATGCAACTCTCATCGGAATGGAAGTGCTTTTAAGATGGAAACATCCGGAGTTTGGGGAGATTTCACCGATGGAATTTATACCTCTTGCAGAAGAGAGCGGACTAATTTTATCTATCGGCGAGTGGGTTCTTCGCAGCGCAGTATCGCAAACAAAAGAGTGGGTAGAACAATACCATTTTCCACTGACAGTGGCAGTAAACCTTTCTGCTGTACAGTTTCGACAGCCAAATCTTGCAGAGCTTATTTCCAGCATTTTGGAAGAGACACAACTTGGTTCTGAGTATCTTGAGCTTGAACTCACAGAAGCCGTAGCGATGAACAATCCTCAAGGCGCGATAGATGTGATGAACGGTCTGAATGAAAAAGGGATAAAAATGTCGATAGATGACTTTGGAACAGGGTATTCATCGCTGAGTTATCTTAAAAAATTCAAAATCTCTAAACTCAAAATCGATCAGTCGTTTGTTCGTGATATTTCTACCGATCATGAAGATAGAGCTATCGTTAGTGCGATCATTAACATGGCACACAGTCTTGGAATGTTGACAATTGCCGAAGGTGTAGAAACGCAGGAACAGTTACATTATCTGCAAGAACAAAAGTGTGATGAGATACAAGGATACTACTATTCAAAACCTCTTATAAAAGAGGATTTTGAAAGATTATATCTTCACATGTAGAAGATTTTAAAACTTTTGTGTGAAAGTAAACTATAATGAACCCCTAAAATCAAACCAGTAAAATCTATTTTTTAATTCCAAAACGC
>CAISHH010000076.1 GCA_903885085.1 uncultured Campylobacterales bacterium | reverse complement strand
AGAGTTTCTTCTGTTTAGGTGGTTTTTTGTCGTAAAGAAATTTTACCTAAAACATCGAGAAACTCGACTTTTATGAGCTTTTTTCAAACTTCCAAAAACCTTAAATTAGAGAATGAAGTTGGAGATTTGCAAAAGGCTCTTGATTCTATCAATATAGTAAAAGCTAGCTATGACAACAGCTATATTACAATCCATACAGATTTTGATACTGAGATCAATACCCTTGGAATCAAAAATATCTTGTCTCAAGTGATCCTTAATATCCTCTCCAATGCGCAAGATGCTTTGATTCAAAATAAAATAAAGAATAAAAAAGTAACCTTCTCACTAAGGCAATCGAAGGAGCTAATCACTATTACAGTGAAAGATAACGGAGGTGGTATCAGAAATGAGATCATAGATAAAATATTTGACCCTTATTTCACAACAAAACATCAATCACAGGGGACGGGCTTGGGCCTATACATGAGTAGTCAAATCATACAAAAACATTTCCAAGGTCATTTAAGCGTATTCAATGTCGAAGACAGTGATGGACTCGGAGCTTGTTTTGTACTGGAGTTTCTAAAAAATAAATAATCATTAATTGAGATATTCGAGCGTATTGGGCTTCTTTGATTGATATTAACGTACATAATTTGGTAAAGATTTGCTATTCTACAACTGAATTCATATTGAAAGTATAATAAATGATACATATAAAAAAATTATCTAAATTTTCCACTATTCTTTTACAAACAACTTTTGGCTTGATACTCTTATGCATCACTTATATTGTGCATCTTGTAGCGGATAACAATATGGATAAAGCTAATGAATCTCGATTAAATTCTCTTTTACTGGCAGATGAACTCCGTCAATCTTCCAATAACTTAACACGTATGGCAAGAACATATGTTGCTACAGGAAATCTACTTTATAAACAGAATTACAAAGAAATTCTTGCTATAAAAGACGGTAAAAGAGCTCGTCCAGTCGATTATAATAATTATTATTGGGATTTACTGGAGATAGATGATCAAAAAATAGCAGGAGCTCGTACTAATCAAGCAATACCATTAATCGAGTTAATGCGTCAGGCTGGATTTAGCGAAAAAGAATTTGGAAAACTTAATAAAGCTGAAAAAATATCATACAATTTAACACGTGTTGAATATAAGGCTATGAATCTTATAGAGTCCAAAGGTAGCAGACAAGAACTAGAGCTTAACAAACAAAAAGCAACTGAACTTTTATATGATCATACTTATCTTCATGAAAAAACTTTGATAATGCTTTCAATCCATGAATTTTATAAATTAATTAACGATAGAACAGCAAAAATGGTTTATCAGGCCAAAATTGTGACTTTTTGTATGAAAATACTGTTCATTTTATTAGGATTGATTTTGCTTTATATGTTATATCGTCTGCATAAAGAGCTCAAGGCAACTTTGGGTGGCTCGCTTGATAAGGTATATGAACATATTATGAAAATCGGCACCGGTGAATTTAGTCCTATTCTTGTAGACAAAGGGCACGAAAAGAGTATTTTAGGATGCATAAATATAAACCAAGAAAGAGTTCGAAACCTTATACGTCTAAATGAACGGCTTAATCAGTTGTACTTAGCCCGAAGTCAATGTAGTTTAGCGGTCGTGCACGCGAAAAATGAAGCTGAATTATTTACAAGTATCTGTCAAAATATTGTTAATTTTGGCGGAATCAAAATGGCATGGATCGGCATAGCGGATGAAATGACAAAAGAACTTAAAATCCTCAATGCTTTTGGAGATGGATTAGAATACCTTGATAATTTTCACATCTCGACTGATCCAACTAATCCAACCTCCTTTGGTCCTTCAGGACGTGCCTTTCATGAAAACAAGCCTTACTGGTGTCAAAATTTTCAACAAGATTCAGCAACGCTTCAATGGCAGGAAAAGGGGAAAATTTTTGGATGGGGAGCATCTGCGGTACTCCCCATTAAATATGGCGAGAATGTTGTGGGAGTATTTACCATATATGCCGAAGAAAATAATATTTTTGATGTAGAAGTACAAAATCTTCTTGAACAAATAGTAGAGGATATAAATTATGCTCTGGAAAATTTCCAAAATAAAATTCTTCAAAAGCAAACAGAAATCAAGCTTATTGCTACAACAAAAAAGGCACAAAACTATCTGGATATTGTCGATGTCATGATCATGGTTCTTGATATCGATCAAACAGTTAGATTGATCAATCGAAAAGGGTGTGAAATTCTTGGCTATTCGTGTGATGAAGTGATCAACAAAAAATGGGTTAATACTTTTATACCCAAAGAGATCCGTGAATCATTACAAGTAGTTCTCGACAATTCACTTAACACCAGTATCCCCCCTTCATACTATGAAAATCAAGTGCTAACAAAAGATGGAAACATACGGATAATCGCATGGCATAATCAACCCTTATACGAAGAAAATGGTGACTTTAGCGGTCTCCTCTGTGCAGGTGAAGATGTTACTGAAATCAGGGAAGCTCAACAACAATTGATTGAAAGTGAAGATTTCTATCGTACTATTGTCACATCGATCGATAAGGCTATTCTTATTTTAAAAAACAATACGGTAGTTGATTGTAATGCATTGGCACTTAAGATGTTTGAAATATCCAAAGAGAAACTACTCGGAGTAAATATACTAAATTCTGCTTGGAATTTTGAATGTGAGGATCTTGAATTTAAAGATTATCTTAATAATGCATATAAAAGTGAATTATCAAAGCTCGAATGTACATTAATCATATCATCTACGAGAAGTATAGTTATTGAAGTTACATTAGCAAGGTATGGAGATAAGACTGATAAAATTATCATGCTTGCCAAAGACATTACCGATAAAATTGAAAAAGACAAATTCCTTAAAATACATGCACGTCAAGCCCAAATGGGAGAAATGATCTCAATGATAGCCCATCAGTGGCGTCAGCCGCTTGCGATTATTAATGCTATTACATCTCAAATGCAGCTAAAAGAGATTATGAAAGAAGAAAACGATATGGAATTACTTGATAATCTCATAAAAATAGAGCAACAAAGTATTCATCTTTCACAAACCATTAGTGATTATCGAGACTTTTTTCATCCTAACAAACCTAAAGAAAATATTTATCTTTCTACGCTTGTTAGGCAAGCCTTAACACTTATAGAACATATCATACAAAGCGATAATATTACAGTAAATGAGATGGTTATTTTTCCTTCTAAAGTGTTCATATACCGTAATGAAGTGCTTCATGTATTGATCACATTGATAAAAAATTCTATAGATGCTTTTTCAGACAATAATATTACTGATCGAAAGTTGATATTCGCAATCAATCAAGATGAAGAATATGGAAAAATAGATATATACGACAATGCAGGTGGAATACATATCCAAGATATTGAAAAAATCTTTGCCCCTTATTTTACAACTAAAAATGATTTAGTAGGGACGGGAATTGGATTGTATATGAGTAAAATCATTATTGAAGATCACTGTAATGGTAAGTTAGAAGTTCAAAGTAATAATTATGAAACTATTTTTACAATCAAGTTACCATTAAATAGCTGATGGGTTCTTTTGTCAGATAAGATTGAATAGTCAGATTAAGCAATACTCGTCTAAAACTCTTTGTAAAGGATTTAGTAGCTATTTTTTCATCGCCGAAAAAATTAATAAAAGTGTTAGATTTTGTTCAACTCAGACCGAAGGCTTACTAAAAGTATATAGAATTTGACGCAAGGTGTGTGCGACCGAAGGGACAACTGTCCCTGAGGTACTGAAGAGCTAGAAGCTTTTATTAAACGCGTGCTTCTTCACGGCGTTGTAAATATGCCCACTGAGCATCTACTCTTTCTTGCCACTCTTTTATAAGGTATTTATACTGATCTTTAAAAAGATGTTTAAAACGACCTTGAGCTGCAAGATATTCCTCAACGGGAACAACATTTTTAGGACGGTAAGTGATATTTAACTCATGTCCGTCAATGATTTCATACAATGGGAAAACTAGAGAATCTGTTGCCAAATCTGTAATTGCCATAGTATCTTTAGGATCAAACTTCCACTCAGTTGTACAAGCAGAAATAGCATTGATAAAAGATGGACCCTCAACACTTAGACCATGTTGGATCTTTTTAACCATATCTTTCCACTTGTTTGGAGAAACTTGTGCTGCATATGGAATCCCATGAGAAGCCATGATAGAAACCATATCTTTTTTATTTTTCTTCTCACCGTAACTTTTACGTCCAGCTGGAGATGTTGTAGCACTTGAACCGATAGGCGTAGAAGATGAACGTTGTCCACCAGTGTTTGCATATACTTCGTTATCAAGAACAACGTGCATCATTGTATGACCACGTTCCATACAACCAGAGATCCATTGAAAACCGATATCATAAGAAGCGCCATCACCTGCGAAAGATACAAACTTAGGCTTACGATCTGGCTGTTTTAGACGACCTTTTGTTTTAAGCGCTTTATACATTGACTCTGCACCTGCAACTGCTGTTGAACCATTTTCAAAACCGATATGGATCCAAGAAGCATCCCATGAAGTGTATGGATAAACTGCTGTACAAACTTCCAAACATCCAGTAGATGCAGAAAGGATAAGATCATCATTTGTCGCATTTAAGACTTCACGTACAATGATAGAGTGTGCACAACCTGGACAAAGAAGGTTTGCACCTTCAAAACGGTCCGCTGATGTTGAAAACTCTTTTAAGTTTTTAATTTTTTTCATTTCACTCATAAGAATCTCCTATAAAAATGCCAGTTTCGGACCACGAACACCGATAAACTGTTGTAATTGAGTTGTCACTTTACCAGCGTCAACATTGGCCTGAAGCTCTTTATAAAGATCTCTTAAATGAGCTTTTGTAAGGTCACGACCGCCTAGACCATAAACATAACCTGAAAGTAATGCTTTTGTATCTGTATTGAAAAGTGCACCTGCAATTTCGTTAAAAAGCATCCCTGGAGCGCCATTTGGTGATGAACGATCAAGTGCAGCAATCGCTTTAACATCTTTTAGAACTTCCGCTATTTTCATAAATGGAAAAGGTCTAAGAACACGAATACCAACTACTCCTGCTTTTATCCCCTCTTTTCTCATCTCTAGAGCTACTTCACGAGCAGTTTCAACAGATGTTCCAAGACATACAACAGCGACATCAGCATCTTCCATAGAATACTGTTCTACCATATTGTATTTGCGTCCGCTTAATTTTTCAAACGCATCAAAAGCTGCTTGAATTTTTGGAGCTACATTTAACATAAGATCTCTGTGTTGACGAGCCTTATGTTCAAAGTGCCAATCTTCTTCAGTTTGAACACCATGAGATACTGGGTGATCAAGATCAAGCATATCGTTCATCGGTTTAAAATCACCAACAAATCCATAAGCAGTATCATCATCCAAAGTTTTTACACCCTGTGCAGTATGAGATGTCATAAATCCATCTTGGTGAACCATAGCAGGAAGACGCACATCATGATCTTCAGCTACTCTAAAAGCGATGAAATTTAAATCATACGCTTCTTGAGGACTATAAGCATCAAACTGGATCCAACCGCTATCACGCCCAAGATACATATCTGAATGATCACCATTAACGTTAAGTGGCGCAGCAAGTGCACGGTTAACAACGTTAAGAATAATCGGTAAACGCATACCAGAAGCCTGATACAGTGTTTCAACCATAAGTGCAAAACCCTGAGATGAAGTTGCAGTCGCAACACGTCCACCAGCAGCAGAAGCACCGATACATCCACTCATCGCAGCATGCTCAGACTCAACCATTACGAATTCACCTTCAACATAACCGTCAGCTAAAAATTTAGCATAGCCTTCAACGATAGGAGTCGATGGAGTAATAGGATATGCAGCTACAACATCAATTTGACATTGTCTTAAAGCTTGAGCGGCAGCAAAGTTCCCATCCCAAACTTCAATATCACGTAATTCTAATTTATCAAATGCCATTATTCATCTCCTTTAGTTTCAGGCTTACTTGTATCTTTTGCAGGCCAAGCACCTAACGCTTCTTCTTCATCTGTTTGCTCTGAAAACATTAGTAAAGATTTTGGATTTGTAGGACAAACCTCAACACAAATTCCACACCCCTTACAGTGATCCATGTCCACACCAATCATCTTTTTATCGCGAGAAATGATAGATATATCTGGACAAAATATCCAGCAAAACTGACAATCAATACAATAATCTTTATTGAAAACCGGTTTTTCTATACGCCAGTCTGCAACACTTGCTGTAAAAGAATTGCTCAGTGAGTATGCTCTATCTTCTTGATGTATAGTTGAAATATTAGGTACAACACCATCAAATGAACGAAGCATTGCGCCAATTTCGAATTCATCCCATCCTTTGTTTGCCATCATTTGCTCCTTATTTCACTTCATCATATGCACGTTGGATTGCCAACATATTTGCATCGATGATTTTTTGAGGTAATTTACCCAAGATACGTTGCATATTCTCTTTAAAAAACTCTATATCATACATTTTAGAAATCTTCATAAATGCACCAAGCATCGGCGTATTTGGAATCGCACGACCAATAGTTTCTTGAGCTATTTTAATACAATCTACCGTATAGACTTTTTTCCCCTCAAGTCTTGGTTGAGAAGCGACAAGCTCCTCTTTACTCATATGTGTAGTAATGATATAAACTGTGTTATCTTTGTCATTAATGGTAACATCAGTCGTGTAGACTAAAGCTGGATCTATAACAAACACATAATCTGGTCTCATATATTTTTCATGATTCATAATCGGTTGATCATCAACGCGGTTATAAGCAGTCATTGCTGCTCCACGTTTAGCAGATCCGTAAAATGCAAAAGCCTGCACATCTTTCCCCGTTGTCGCAACAACATCCGCTAAACCTTTTGCCCCAGTAACAGCACCCTGTCCCGCACGGCTGTGCCATCTGATTTCTAGCATAAAGTCTCCCTAAAAATTAAAATTCCAAAAGAATAATCTTACGTTTGATGTATTTTATGAAAGTTGCTCTTAAATATAGCTTGTTTTATTGATGTTGTTTGTTAAGGTGATAAAACTGTGTGATATCTACCTATTTTAGGATAGTTTGGACAGCTTCGAATGCATTTGTTTTGATTATATCTGTATATTTTTTTAACTCTTCTAAAGGCTCATATTCACTCACTACTGCTACACTTTTGATACCTGCACTTTGTGCTGCAATGAGATCCATTCTCGTATCGCCAATCATCCAACAATCCTCTTTTTTAACCTTTAAGAATTCAATTGCTTTATTGATCGGTTCTGGATGAGGCTTTGGATTTTGAACATCTTCTCGACCGATTAAAATCTCAAAATGATGCATCAATTCAAAATGTTCCATCAAGATTTTTGAGTATCTTCCAGTTTTTGTTGTCACAATACCAAGCCTTGCATTTTTACTTGCAAGCTCTACAGCTTCTTTTGCAAATGGTAAAAGCTCCGTTTTTTGAGTTGAAATCTTTCTGTAATGTTGTTTGTAAGTATTAACCATCTCCCAAACTTTTTGCCCTTCTACACCAAGAGAAGCATACATCACATCGAGTGGATGTCCGATAAGTAGTTTAATCTCTTCATCGCTTGGATGGATCATTTTAAACACATCATACGAGTTATGAAAGCTCTCTAAAATAGCCTCAGTTGAATCTATAAGTGTACCGTCAAGATCAAAAAGTATCGTCATTTTTTAGCAGTCAATAAAAAGATACCAAAAGGCTCTTTTCGCTCTTTAGTGACATCAAAAATTCTTTGATATTTTACATCTGTAAACCCATGCTTTTGCGCCAATAAAATCAAATGTTCTTCATCAAATCCAAAGTGGTGGACACCATCATTATCATTATGAAAAGTTCCATCTTCGCCCATAAGATCGGCTATTGCAAGAAATCCATCCTCTTTTAAAAGCGTATGCATTTTCGTAAACAATGCATCTAAATGCTCAACATGGTGCATCGTCATAGAACTGACAATTCCGTCATACTTTTTTCCAGTTTCATACGCGCAGATATCCACATGTAATGTACTGATATTATCACGTCCAAGGTCGTTTAGTTTTGCAAGCATTCCACTTGATGTATCAATGCCTAATAAACTCTTTACATGCAAGGCAATATTACGGCTCAAAAGTCCTGTTCCAGCACCAAAATCGATCACTTCCATATCTTCTTGCAGTTCTATATTTTTCACTATGGCATCATAAATATTTTGTGCAAGCATCACTCTTGTATCTGATGTATCCCAAGTTTCAGCACTTTTATCAAAACGGTTTTCTTTATTCATTTGTAATCTCCCAATCTTTATAGTTGTACCAAATACCGCTAGGGCTTGGAACAATATTTTTTATTTTTTTATTTGCAACGCTAATATCATTTGGTATAAACAAAAACAAGTATGCATTATCTGCTACGATATCTGCGAAGATAGTTTTCCAAAGCTTCGAGAGTTGCGTTGTATCTACGCTGTCTTGCATCAATTCGATCTCTTTGTCAACTTTTTTATTATGATACCCTATAAAGTTAAACCCACCCGGTTTGTCGTTATCACTGTGCCACAAAAGATAGGGATCAGGCGTTGAAGAGAGTGACCAGCCAAGAAGGACAGTTTCAAACTTTCTAGGGAAAACCACCATATTTAAAAACGCCTGCCATTCCATAATGCGAAGGCTTACATGTACGCCTACTTTTTGTAATTGATACTGCATAATCTCTGCAGCATAAGGGCGAATAGAATCTGAATTTGACGTAGCAATCTCAAAGGAAAGCGGATGTTTCTCATCATATCCAGCTTGTTTCAACAGCTCTTTTGCTTTTTTGATATTCTGCGTTGGAGCTTTGACATTTTTGTTAAAAGCCGTACCTGTTGGTAAAAATGGACCTGTACAAACTCTTGCGTGACCTAAAAAAAGAATTTTCACCAACTCATCTCTATTGATAGCAAGTGAGAGTGCTTCTCTTACTCTTGGATCTTGAAACTTTTTATTTCTAAGATTAAATCCCAGATAGGTATAAGCATGAGCGATATCTTCATACTTGTTAAACCTGACAAAAAAATCCTTATCAAGCTGACGTTCATACTCCATCGCACCAAGTGAACCCACATCAATTTTCGCGGATTTGAGCATCAAAAAGCGTGTCATCGGATCGGGAATCACATGAAAGATAATTGTATCTATTTTGGGTTTACCTAAAAAATAGTTCTCGTTTGCAGTTAAAATAATATCTTTTGAGTGTTCAAGTTGCGTGAGTTTATAAGCTCCTGTGCCTATGGGATGAGTGTTAAAAGATGCACTCATCAGATTTTTCTCATTTTTTAAAATATGCTCTGGCAAGATTCCCATCATCCATGTCTCAAGCGCTTTAAAATAGGGTTTTTTATAAACTACTTTGATAGTTCTTTCATCAAGTGCCGTCACACTTTTTACCATCCGAAATTCTGCCGTATAAGGCGAAATGACATCTTTTGAGTTGATAAGATTGTAGGTAAAAACAACATCTTTTGAACTAAATTTCACACCATCTTGCCACTTGATATTTGGACGAAGTTTAAAGATAAGTGTTGTGTTGTTTTCATACTTGAAACTCTCGGCAAGATCACCTATAACCGTTGAAGAATCTTTGTCATATTTTACAAGAGCATTAAAAATAAAATCGCTTATCTCTGCCGAACTTGAATCAGTCGCTAAGAGAGGGTTAAGGCGTGAAGGATTTGTAGAAGTTGCTAGATGCAGTGTCGAGGCGTGTAATGAAACAAATAAAAATAGCAAATAAAAATAGCGCATTTAAAATCTTTTTTTGAGGCAATTATATCAGGGAAATCTTGAAGAAAATTTTGAAATGTTTTAAAGAAGAAAAATATGGAAAAACCCAAGGGTTTTTCCATAAAAACGATTAACGTTTTGAGAATTGAGGTGAACGACGTGCTTTTCTGAGACCTGGCTTTTTACGTTCTACTGTACGTGAATCACGAGTCATCATGCCTTCTGGCTTCAAAATAGCTCTGAAAGATGCATCAAATTTTACTAGTGCACGAGAAATACCGTGACGTAGTGCATCTGATTGACCACCGAAACCACCACCTAAAGTAGTAGCTACGATATCAACTGATGTATCTTGTTTTGTTAATGATAAAGGTTGTTTAACACGAAGTTTTTTCGCTTCTAACCCACCCAACCATGCGTCTAGTGAAAGACCGTTGATTGTGATTTTACCTGTACCTGGAGTTAACCATACTTTTGCTATTGAAGACTTACGGCGTCCTGTTGCATATATTCTATTAGCCATCTATATCCCCTTACTTGCCAAGTTGAGCAGAGTGAGGATGTTCCGCACCTGCATAAACTTTTAGTTTTTTGATCATTTTTGCACCAAGTTTTGTTTTTGGTAACATACCACGAGTTGCTAATCTAAATAGTTTCTCAGGATTTTTTTCTAAAAGTTCAGTCATTTTAACACTTTTTGTAGAACCGAAGTAACCACTATGAGTAAAATACTCTTTGTTAGCTATCTTGCCAGCACCTTTAAAAGCTGCTTTAGAAGCGTTCACTACTACCACGAAATCACCACAATCTAAGTTTGGTGTATAACATGGTTTATCTTTTCCACGAAGACGAGTAGCGATCTCAGTTACGATACGCCCAAATGTCTTCCCTTCAGCATCAATCAAAATCCATTTTTGATCGATTTGTTCAGGAGTTGCAATTTTTGTAAATTTCATTCTCGAACCTTTCATCGAATTAAAGTGGCGAAATTATATCTGCATAAACTTATAAGTAACTTAATTTAAGTTTTATGCAAGGATTATATTTTACTTTATCTCTTTTATAAAGATCTCATTCTCACGAAGATAACAAAGAACTCCTTTGACTTCTTTACATGTAATGTTTGTAACGGCTTTAATGTAGCCTCTCACTTGCTTTATATGCAAGTCATTAAGATGCTCTGAGCTTTTGTAATCGATGATGTTGTATCCACCATCTTCTCGCTCTACAAGCAAGTCCATATATCTAAGTTCTCCATTTACGAGCATCGCTTTTTCTCGCATACATTTTCCCTCTGTAAGTGCTAAAAACTCTTTATTTTCCAAAAGCATTTTCACTCGTTTTTGGATACTTATAAGCTCATCTTCATCCAAAAGAGAGCCATATCTGTTTAGCATTGCGCCGTAAGCTTTTTGCACACTCTCCATCTCAAAAGAGTGCATCATCTCTAAATGATAATGAAGTGCCAAACCAAAATTAATCGCTCGAAGATCCTCTTCTTGCTCTTTTGCCACAGCGAGAATATCGCTTTGCGTTCCGTAATATTGTGCTCTGTATGAAAATGGCTCACTCTTCTCTTTTTTCTTTGCCTCATGAAGCTCTACATGTAAGACTCCATAACTCGCCGCGGCAAGATCAAGCTGAGCAAATGTGGAGTCTTTCTCTTTAGAGACTACAAAAAGATTTTCTCTTGCTCTTGTAAATGCAACATACAGAGCGTTAAGATTGTCCTCTGAACTTAGTTCTTTATCTTTTTCTAACGCTCTTGCATACGAGGCATCAAGTGCATCACGTCCGCTCATGCGAAGATAAATATTTTTGAGTTCAATGCCCTCATATTCATAGATAATCGGCGCGCGTGAAGCGGGTGCTTTTTTAAGTCTGTCCATTACGATAACGTGTTCGTATTCAAGCCCTTTGGATTTGTGCACCGTCAAAACCCGCACTCCATTTAAGTCAGATGCTGCGGCGGTCGTATCATCTCT
This sequence comes from uncultured Campylobacterales bacterium, assembly GCA_903885085.1. Classification (GTDB taxonomy): domain Bacteria; phylum Campylobacterota; class Campylobacteria; order Campylobacterales; family Sulfurimonadaceae; genus Hydrocurvibacter. The sequence continues at coordinate 37,300 of CAISHH010000076.1, read as the reverse complement.
TTCATACTCAAATAAAAACTGCTCGATATCATCATAATTTCCAAGCATCTCCATAAAACGAAGCAGATGAAATTCGCCATCAAACAGAGCATATCTGTCAACAGCATCTTTGACAATTTGTCTTAGTGAAAGGACACTGACATCTTGTTTTGCAAGGGCAAACTCCTCACGCCCCAGAAGCGCAAAGAAGTTTTGTTTATACAGTTCTTCATTAAAATAAAGGAATTTGAGATATTCTATAAGCGCTTTTACAACATTTTGATTGATAAGTTTTGTCGTCGTTTCTGTGACAACATCGATCTCATTTTGTCGCAGTTGTACTTCAATCTCTCCGCCATCACCATTGGTTGCACTCAAAATTGCTATCTCATTGATATCTGCTCCGAGTTCTATGAGTTTTTGCACTTTTATCAGCGTTGTTTGAAGGATATCATCGGTTTTTATCACCTCGACATAGCCGCCCTTTACGCTCTCTTTTACACTTTGATCTTTGTAGTCTTTTATCTTTTTGGCAAATGCAGTATTGACAAAATCCACGATCTCTTTTTGTGAACGATAATTGACGACCAAAGGCGCGACTTCGACATCGTTGTCTACTCTTACAAAATCAAAAAGCGCACTCACACCTCCGCGAAATCTATAAATAGACTGCTTCACATCGCCCACAAAAAAGAAACTGCCGTTTTCGTGCAAGCCTTGACCTGAAGTTATCTCTTTGATAAGCGGACGCAATATCTCATACTGAAGCACGCTTGTATCTTGAAACTCATCGAGTAAAATATGCTCGATCTTAGAATCAAGTCTAAAGTACAAAAATTCACTGTCTACACGAGTTGTTAAAAGTTCGTGCACAAGTGCTGAAATATCATCAAACCCAAGCTCACCTATCTCTTTTGCCAAAGCTTTTTTACTCTTCACATAGGTGTCGAGTAGAGCGTAAAGCGAACTAAAAAAGCTCTGCTCTTTTGCTTGCATATAGAGCGCGCAGTTCTCTTTCACAATTACTAGCTCATAATCCATCGAAGGCTGATAGCATTTTTTAAATGTTGCGTAATCCAAAGAGTCTCGTGAGAGCCACGCTTTTGATAACAACGCTTCAAAATCTTCAGCATCGACAGCACTTTTGACTGTGCTTGAGGCATCCTTACATGTAAGTACCATTTCACGTATTTTATAAAATGCTTCCATTGCTTTTTTTTCATATTCTTTGTAAGGTGCATAAGTAAAGGAAAGTTTTTTTATCTCTGTGAGTTTTGCATAAAGTTCATTTAAAAGTGAAAAGATATCGCTAACACGTTTATCCATCATCAGTGAGAGATCTATAAGCGTTTCATCTTTTGAAGCGACACTGACCTCGTCGAGAAATCTTGCAAAAAGTTTTTGTTGATGTTGCGATGCAAAAGTTGTAAAGTTTGGCATGAGTCCCGCGTAGAGTGAGAATTTTCTAAGAATCTTTGCAAAGAATTTATCCAGCGTCATAATCTTCACATCTGCATTTAAATACTGCGCTAAAATCTCTTTTTTTTGGAAAAGAATCTGCTCTTTTGAAATTCCAGTCACTTCTGAGATAACACCGAGTTCATCTCTATTTTCAAGTTCTTTAAGCGTTTCGACGATCCGTTCTTGCATCTCCGAAGCGGCTTTGTTTGTAAAGGTCAGCGCCAAAACTTTTGAAGGCGATGCACCCATAAAAAGCAAACTCAAATATCGCACGACCAGATTAAAAGTCTTTCCGCTTCCCGCACTTGCTTCATAGGCCAATTTATTTTTAAACATCAATCACGTCCACAAAGAGTTGAAAATTCACAGTATTTGCATTTGCTTTCATCTTCAGTCTTACAAAAATCAAAACTTTTTTGCTCTTGAAGTTCTTGGATGTGAATTTGCAAAAGTTCAAGCTTTTCATGTAAAAAGGTCTCATCAACAATCTGCCCAGATGAAAGATCATAATATCCACATCCCGCCACTTTGCCAAGTTCTGAAGCTAACAAATAGTAAAACTCTAGCTGAAAATCTGTGGCTTTTTCTAATGTTTTTGCAGTGAACGAAGGATATTTTCCACTTTTATAATCAAGCACATAGAGTCCATTTTCTTGGGTATCTATTCTGTCTATCTGACCTGTGAGCTCCATGCCACAGAACTTGCATGTAAGCCTTTTTTCACACTCTAATACTTTCACTCCCTCGGCAAATCTTTCTATCTCATTTGCCACAAAAGAGCTGAGTTTTTTGTTCCAAAGTTTGAGTTGATATGCCTCTAAAGAGCTCGCTCCTGAGATGCGTTCAAGCTCATCATAGATTTCACTATGAAGCTCTTTAGCGCCACTAAAAGCAGATTTTTTTAGATACACATTTTTAAGTGCTTCGTGAAGATCTAAACCTATCTGATATTCCGTTGGAAAGTCCTGAGGCATTTCATGTTGCTTTATATGCATTATATATCTGTAATAATATTTTCTTTTACAATCCAAAAACGTTTTCAAAGAGGTCGCAGAGAGGCGTACACGACTAAAATCATAGTCTAAGATTATCGTTTCTTCTTTTTCACCATTCTCTTGTTTAAATGCCTTATGAAGTATGGCCGTATATGCGAGTTCATTTTCAGCCGCTTTTGCTTTGATGCCAAGTTCGGTTAAAAATCTTGATGGGTTTGTGGCACTGGATTTAGTATAAGAGATGCTTACATGGTTGGCTCTATTCATAAGTAGTGCATAATAATGTTTTTGAAGATTTTCTCTATCATTTTGAGTTGGAAGATTCGCCAGAGCTCGAATATCCGAGTTCAAAAAGAGATCTTTTTCACTTCTTTTTGGAACATTTGAATCATTAAAATCGACAATGATTACACCCTTATAATCGACATGGCGACTTTCCAAAACTCCCATAACAGTTATCTTTCCGCCGCGCACATCATCAAGCGCACTTTGTGAAACTCTTTGCAAAAACAGATGTAGAGTTGATTTGAGGTTAAGATCACTATAGATATTTTTAAGTTTTACAAAACTGTAGAGTTCTTCTTCTATTATTTTCTTTTGAACCTTTACATGTAGCTCTTTTACATACATTTGAATCAACTCAGAAAAATCAATCTCTTTCATACTCTTATAATATAAAGGATACAACACTTCATAAAATGCTGATTTATATCTTTTGAGTCTCGCAGCATTTTGTACGGTGGGATTTTCTATATATTCACACACTGCATTTAAGTGCATATAACCTTGTGTCTGAGAAAATTTTTGCCCCATCGCAAAGTTAAAATTTCCCTCTTTATCATAAAGCTTTAAAAGTGGGGCAAAAGATTCATTTGGCAAAATCACTACTATCTCTTCGCATTTGAGTCCGCTTTGTAGATATTCATACACTTTTTGCTTTATAAAAGCGACTTGTAAAATCTGTTCGCTAAAACTAGTGCACTCGATATTTTTGTTTTCTTCTACATCCTCTTGTTTAAGAATCTTTGAAGAATTGAGATCTAAAAGATATGTTTGTCCACTCTCAAGGTTAAATCCTAATGAGTCAAATCTCTCTCTTACTTTTTTATTGAAATTTGTAGTTGTGAGTTCTATTTTTACATTTGTGACTTGAGCACACTTTTGTAATATTTCTATTTCAAAAGCTGTAAGATAGCCTTCAACAATAAGCTTTATCTTTCCAAGAGATTGCACATATTCACTGTTGAACGTGTACCATTTTTCCAAAAATATCGGATCAAAGATTTTTCGTTCAATACAGAGTTTTTCATACCTACCGTGTAAAGCTATTAGGATGGAAATATGCTCTTCGTAATCTCCATACGTATCTACCAATTCCAAATCTTCAAGCTCAACTTTTTCTCCGCTGAGTTCTGTAAAAAGTGTAAATACATAAGTGCTGTTTTGTGTAAAAGTGAAGAAATTTCTCTCTATTTGCAGGGCGTCAAACTCTTTAAAATCAGAAGCTTCTAAAAGAAGTAAAATTCTTGTATCGTTATCTATTTTTTTAAATCCATCAACAAGGCAGACACGTTCGATAAATTCTGACATAGTGATATAGTTTGGTAAAAAGAGAGTTGATTTTTCAAGGGAGAGAAGCTCGTGCCGAATGGCACGAGAGGTTGGAAAAATAATGGTCTGCGTTTGCATAACCTACTAATAAACTACTGGTTTAAGATCAAATCTTGTATCAACTTTTAAGTTGTAGTAACGTTTTAAAGACCCTACTTCTACAAAAGCCATAATATCCCATCTTCCAATACCTGGAAGTTTTGTATCAAAACTATACACACCATCATTTACTTTTGGATTTTCTAGCGTAATATCTTCGTCATGAACTTGAGGTCTTGTCACGATAACTTTTAGTTTCGCATCATTAACCGGCTTTCCATCTTTTGACGTGATTTTATATTCTATTTTCGCATCATCTGCATTCAGTTGTTTACTTATATACTCGATTTTATACTGATTATTAAAGGCGATTTTCGCATTAATAAGCTTGTTCGCGTCTGTATCAGCATCCTGATAATTCGTCATATAGATGTCACTCTCCTGAACACCCTCTTTTGACGTTTCAACAATTGTCCATGCACCCATTCCTATAACTAATACAAGAGCTACTGCTATACCGATAGGCCATTGAAGACCTCTACTTTTTTTCATTGGCACTCTTTTTCATATAGATTTTTCTTTTTATATATAAATAAAGTCCAGACAAGACACCTAGATAAAATACAATTTTAACTATCTCAATGGCATTGCGGTTTGTATTTCCAACAGCAGTATCCAATTTCACATTTTTTGATTCTGCAACCTGCTCTGCAATATCTGCATATCCGTTAAAAAGTGAAGCGCTATACTTATTAATCGTTTCATTGCCTTTTGATTTTTCAGCAAGCAAAGGGATAATTGATCCGCCGTAGTCAGTTAAATTATTCTTAAAATCATCAAAACTTGAGCTAAAGAAAACAGCCATAAAAAATGCCTGTACACCCGTAGCAGTCGGAGACAAAATCTGCTTTTTATCAAAGTATTTATATAAAGATTCTGGACGACAAAGTATATCAACTTTTTGGTTTAACTCAGAAAACGTTAATAATATAGTTGGCTCATTAAAATTCTTTATAAGATTTTTTTCATATTCAACTATTGTTTGATTTTGATCAAACTCTTTTATGACAACCAAGCGTAAAGCGATTCCAGTCTTATCATGGAGTTCTTTGCCCATCTTTTCGACATCTTCTGTCAATTTAGGGTTAAATAAAACTTCATCTTTATATAAATACTCTGCAGAAAGTGAAGAAAACGTAGAAAACAGAAGGATGAGGGCACAAAGCCCTCGATTAAACTTATTCAAGTTCAATTAACCTAAATAAAGGTGATTTGGAGTGAATACTGACCACAATGTAATTGCAGCCAATATAACTAAACCAATTGATAATATTTTTTCCATAACCAACTCCTTAGTTTAATACACGGTGTGTACCGTTTGTAGGATCAATCATTTTAATAGACTTTTCATCAACAATTTTATAAAACTTTTGTTGATTCGCTTGTTGAACACCCAAGCCCCATATAGTTAAACCGGCTAAAATAGATAGTAACAATACAGTAGCTATTAACATGCCTGTAATTCCATCAAGTGAAAATACACCAGAACCTTTGAAATTATTATCTACCATTACTATTCTCCTTTACTTATATCAGTGATGTAAGTCGAAACAGCTTTTACTTGAGTAGCATTTAGGTTTGTAAACGCTGGCATTGTACCGATAGCGCCTTTTTTACCATGTGATAAAATATCTGAAACAAAAGCAGGTGTGAAATCAGCTATGTTTGGCGCAACCATATCCATACCTTTACCATCAGCCCCATGACATGATGAACAAGTACTAGCGAAAACATCAGCACCATCACCTTTCATCCCATTTGCAACATACGTAGCAACTTTTTCTATCTCTGCATCTGTAATCAATGCATTTGTAGCTGAGTTGAACAATCCGTTACGATCAGGCATAGCACTTGTAGTTTTACTTCCATTATCATCAGTGTGAACTGCGATATTGTTCATAGAACCGTGATTGATAACGTACACAACACTTTTAGCTTCTAAACGTTTTGTAAGATTAGCCGCTTTTCCATCCATACCATCAGCTGCAAGGCCGTGACATGGTGCACAGTTTACCAAGAAAACAGATTCACCCATACTATGTAGTTCTTCTGTTGATAAGTTTTTATATTTTTCTTCAAACTTTGCATTTACTTTTGCAGAGTCTTCATTATACTCACCAATTTGAGAGTAAGCATTTACTGGATAACCAGCTAAGAAATACCAAGCTGCCCAAACAATTAACCCTAAGAATATAATGGCCCATCCCATTGGAAGTGGATTTTTATACTCACCAATACTATCCCAATTTTCTTCTGCAAGATCACCAGTTGCAGTGTCAGATTGCATTTGACGAACATATTTTGTAACAACAAAAACTGTTGCGATTACAAGTACGACAGCACCAGCGATAGCCAACATGTTGACTATGTCACCATTAAGACCACCCTTGATATCCATCGCAACATATGTAAAACCTAGCATCGCAGCAACAATAGCCACACCCGCTAAATAAAGCTTATTCATATATGCCTCCTACTTATTTTTTTTCATCTTTAGAGATTTTTTCAACCGGAGTATCATCAATCTCATCATTTAAGGCCATATTTCCATACTTCTCGAAATCTTTAGTCCCTTTTTTTTCACTACTGTAAAGATGATAGATATAACTATAAAGTACAACCACCATCAATGTAACAAGTCCAAAATAAGCGTACCCTTGAAGTTGAAAAATATCCACCTTACACCCCTATTTTAAACTGTTTAAGTATGCAATTAAAGCTACGATTTCAGGAATTTTACCTGCTGCAACCATATCTTGAACATCTTTATCTTTCATATCAGCAGTAATCGCTTTTGCTTCTTCTAATGCCATTGCATTTGCTTCTGCTACTGATTTTGCCATAGGCACAGTTAAAGTTGTCCCATCTTTCATAGGTACCGGTTTATTGTATGGCACATTGAAAAACTCTGCATTTGTTAACTGATCTGCATATGCAGTATTGATATCAGCTAAGTTTGTAAACATCCACGCATAAGCTGGCATAATAGAACCAGGAACAACTCCTGCAGGATCTTTCATATGGTTTTCATGCCAGTCAGTCGTACGATAATCACCAACACGGTGAAGATCTGGACCGATACGTTTTGAACCCCAAAGGAATGGACGATCATAAGCATACTCTCCACTTAGAGAATAATGACCATAACGGTCAGTTTCAGCTTTAAACGGACGAATAAGTTGTGAGTGACAAGCATTACAACTATTTTTGATATAAACTTCGCGTCCAGCCATCTCTAACAAAGTATATGGTTTTGTACCAACAACTGGTTGAGAAGCTTGTGCAAAGTTTGGAAGTATTTCAACTAAACCTGCAAACGCAATTACTAAAAATACACCTACCGCGAAAAAGAACGGATGTTTTTCTAACCAATGAAACATATTATTTTCCCCCTCTTTCTATGCTGCCATAGGAGAAGCGCTTTGTAGCTCGCTCTCTTCAACACGACGACCTGATGTCATAGTTTTATAAATGTTATATGCAAACATAAAGAAACCTATTAGATATAAAAGACCACCGACAGCACGGATTGTATAGTAAGGGTGAAGAGCTGTTACTGTATCGATAAAAGAGTAAGCTAAGTTACCGTATTCATCGTGAGCACGCCACATCATACCTTGTGTTATACCAGCGATCCACATTGAAGTGAAGTATAAAACAACACCTAAAGTTTGAATCCAGAACTGTGTTCCCATCAATGATTTAGAATATAGTTCACGTTTAAATACACGTGGTGCCATATGAAATAATGCTGCCATAATCATAAATCCAACCCATCCAAGTGTACCATCATGTACGTGACCAACGATCCAGTCAGTAAAGTGTGCAATTGCATTTACAGATTTGATAGCTTGAATTGGTCCTTCTAGTGTTGAAAACATATAGAAAGTAGAAGCTAAAACCATGAATTTAATCAATGGAGATGTTGCAACTTGTTGCCACTCACCCTTCATTGTTAGAAGCATGTTGATCGCAGAACCCCATGAAGGCAAAATAAGAACTACAGAGAAAACAGATCCCATAGTTTGCATCCAGTCTGGAACAGTAGAGAAAAGAAGGTGGTGTCCACCTGCCCATAAATAAACAAACATCAATCCCCAAAAAGAGAGTAAAGAAAGTTTATATGAATAAACTGCTTGACCAGACTCTTTTGGTAAGAAGTAGTAAATCATTGCAACGATAGGCACCGTAAATCCAAATGCAACTGCATTGTGACCATACCACCATTGAACTAGCGCATCATTTGTACCTGAATACATAGAAACTGAATGATACCATGCACCTATACCTGTTTCACCAGCTGGTGATGTCGCAAGTATTGTAGGAATTTCCATATTGTTAAATAAGTAAAGCATAGCTATACCTAAGAAAGTAGCAATATAGTACCAAATTGAGATGTACAAAGATCTTTCACGACGAATACCGATAAGACCAAAAATACCAAGACCCCATGTTACCCATACAACAACAACGGCGATATCTATCGGCCATTCAAATTCTGCATACTCTTTTGAGCTTGTAATACCCATAAATAAAGATACTACTGCTGCAGCAACAACGAGTACGTATAAGAAAAAGTGCATTTTTCCAAGAAACATAAGCAATTTAGACTCTGCCATAGAAACTTTCAATACACGTTGACCAACGTAATACCAAGTAGCAAAAATACCACTTAACGTAAAACCAAAAATAACACTATCCGTATGTAACGGACGCAAACGACTAAAGTTTGTAAATTCGTTCAGACCTAAGCTTCCAAGCATTGTATTAACACCAGGAAAAGCCATTTCCGAAGCCAAAATTACACCGATAAGCATACCTACAGCTCCTAAAAGAACTGTTGTAAGCATGAACATCTTAGCAACTGTATAGTCATACTCTAATGGACGATTTTCCATATATAGCCTCCTTAAAGATTCAAAGCGTAACAATCTATACTTAATGTATAGACTATAGACGCTGTATCATAGCAGAAGAAATATAAAAATTTAATTATTTATATGTAAGAAGTTTATAGAAGTAATATTTAAGCTTAAATTTATTTTTTTGTATATTTTAGTAACATCCACGCAACTACCCCCTGATTTTGCTATTGCTTCGAGCCACATTTACCCGTGCCACATTTACCTGCGGCACATTTCATGGCTGGGCCACACTTCATCTTAGTTGGTTCGACTTTTTGTACATCTTTATCGGTGTTATACCAAAAATCAAATTGAAGGTATGCTTTATAAATTGTCCAAATTCCAAAAATTATAACTGTCAATGCGGCAAGTTGGATCATCAGTGCTCGAAATTTTTGTCCAGAAAACAAGCTGACAACGAAAGCGAAAGTAAAAAGTGTCGGTATTGTAAATATTCCAAAAATAAACATTACAAGTGCGCCATAAAATGCCGAGGATGTTGTTGCAGCTGTAACTAACATCGTATACACCAAGCCACAAGGGAAAAGACCATTGAGCATACCTAGGACAAAAAAACTGCTTTTGTTTCCAGAATTCATCTGATACATAAACATTTTTTTAAACCAGCTATAGTTACTAATAGGTATTTCAATCGAATTAAGAAATTTAAGTTTTCCGGCAAAAGAAAGTCCCATAACGACCATCAAAATACCAGCTAAAGAAAACATTATCGATCTGACAAGCGGATTTATTTCCCATAACGATCCAAAATATCCAAAAAGAGCACCCAGTATAGTGTATGTTGTAACGCGACCAAGATTATATGAAAGATGATAGAGAGATTGTACAAATTTTGAATCCGTAGGTTTTACTTTTGCCATCGTGTATGTCATAATAAAGCCACCGCACATGCCAATACAATGACCAATAGAACCTAAAAATGCAAAACTGATAATTGCTGTTAATTCTATAACATTCATGAAATTCTCTTTTTTGGATAATTATAATAAGAAAGTGTTAATTTAGTGTTAAGTAGAAAGATAAGAGAAAACTCTTATCTGTTTGATTTCAAAAGTGAAAGAAATTCACCGAAGATATATCTGCTTTCTTTTGGTCCTGGACTTGATTCAGGGTGATGTTGCACTGAGAACACAGGCTCGTCTTTATAATAAAGACCTTCAATAGTATCATCAAATAGATTCACGTGTGTGACTTCTGCTATCTCTACGATACTTTCTGGAACATTATAGTTATGATTTTGAGCTGTTATCTCTACGACACCTGTTTTTTCATTTTTTACAGGATGATTCCCACCATGGTGGCCAAATTTAAGTTTAAATGTGTCATATCCGTGAGAGATAGAAAGCAATTGATGCCCAAGACATATTCCAAATATAGGTACTTTTGCTGCAAGAAGTTTTTTAATCTGTTCTTGCTCATACTTTAAAACAAGAGGATCTCCCGGACCATTTGATAAAAAGACACCATCAATCTCTTTATTTTGATATCTTGTTACAAGTTCATCACCGCTTATAGTGTTGGGTACAACTTCAACTTGCATACCCGCTTCTGTAAGTTCATTTAAAATATTTCTTTTTACACCAAAGTCTATAGCTACTATTTTAGCTTGAACACTTGGCACATCATTATATTTAAAATGAAATGGATCATAGATCCCATTTTGATGTATATAACTCTCTTTTGTACTCACCTGTTCTATATAGTTAACATCTTCAATACGTGGTGAGTTTTCAAGAATTTTTTTAAGTTCCTCTTTGTCGCTTACCTCTGTAGAAGCGACCATCATCATAGAACCTTGTTCTCTTAACATTTTTGTTAAATATCTTGTGTCAATATCACAGATACCAATAACGTTATGCTTTTTTAGAAAATCTGAAAGTGACCCCTCAGCTCTAAAGTTTGAATAGCGATCTTGATACTGACGTACAATCATCCCTTTCGCATGAGCAGCTTTACTTTCCATATCTTCATCATTAACACCGACATTGCCAATCTCAGTCATAGTAAATGTTACAAACTGTCCTGCATAAGAGGGATCAGACATAATCTCCTGGTATCCACTCATAGAAGTGTTGAAAACTATTTCGCCGACACTTGTCGTGTTTGCACCAAAACTGTTTGCTTCTAAAAAAGTTCCATTTTCAAGATATAACCAAGCTTTTTGCATCATGCCATTCCTCTTCTTTGTATCTCTTCATGAAAAAGTTTTTCATAAAGAATATCATAATCATCCGTACCTGGAAAGATATTACGCTTATAAGAACTAATCTTTTCTCTAACTGCTTTTTCGATCTCATCATTATCAGCTATAAACGAAGTCATAGAATTGTAAATAATGTTTTTTATACGATTTTCCGCTACATCAAAATGGATAAGATCCTCTTCATAAAGCTCATCTAAAATTTTATGTGCTATATCTGAATAACGCTCTTCATAATTTAATATAACTCCGAATTCTGGAGCAAGTTTTTTCTTTATCATATAAAACAACTGTCGTTCATCTGCTAAATAAAACTCAATTTGGTCTTCATTATCATCTACAATATCATGTACTTTTTCTTCTAAAGCCAACTCTTGTTTGATATTAGCTATTAAAATTTTTTCTGCCTCATGCGCTACGTTTTCAAGGCCTTTTGTCATAGTTACAAAACCACTTTTATTTAAATCGATCGCTATTTTATTTGATATATGTGGTACAGTTTTTAGTGAAACTTTCATATTAAGCCCTGTTTAAAATTTTATTATTTTACAATAAATAAAGTAAAGATTTGATTATACGAGTCTCAGTCTCTAGCTCTTTTTTCTTCTACAATAACGATTACCCTCTTTTACTGTCGGCATAAATCCATTCATAACCAACAAGATCAAACTCCCAAGATATGGTATGAGCGTAAGTAGATAAAACCATCCTGACTTGTTATTGTCATGAAAACGCTTAATCGACGTTACGATACTGATGTATATCATCGGAAGCAATATAAACATAACAATTGCCACCGTGACGATAACATTTTCATCTGGAATCTCATTACTACCCGAATTTGACATGACCATATAAAGTCCAAATAACATCCATATTACAAAAGTTATAAGGGTTATCTTCCAAAATTGGGCTCTTGTATAACATCCCTTTGCAGAAAAAAGCTCTTTGAAACCATATTTTTGTTCTTCATAAAAAGAAAGGCCATCATCACAAAAATGAGTACTATTTTCTGTAATATAGATCTCTTTTGCATCATGAAGCTCTGCAATAAACTCTGCGTACATCCCTTTTTGAATTTGAATAATACTTTTTATGTCATTCTTTTTAAAACTGTAACGATTCCCATCATTTGCGGAAATGATCCCATCTTGTGTTGTACTGTCGTAATGGAGTATTGTGCCTCTCATACCTATTCACCTTTTACTTTGCTTAGTGATGTTGTTATTTTGGAAGCCTTCAAAGGCTCCATCTTAGATAAAATTTTACCAATGACACTTGGTTTTAAACCTGTTAAAATTTTTACGGCATCTGCTTCATCCATGCCAGAGAGTACATCTGCTGCAGCATTTGGTTTCATCTTTGCATATGTTTGTGTTATTTTGTCCATTTTGAGACTTTTTATTTGTGCAAGCAGTTTCTTATTTTCTTCAAGTATTGCTTTGACTGATTTTGCTTTTGCATCAGCATCTTTTGACTTTACATTTACTGCACTTTCTCTTGCATTTAGGTCATTCTGCTTTTTCTTTAAAAGATCTTCAGTTGCTATCTTTAGAGCATCAAGAGCCTGTTTTTGCTCATCAATCCGTTCTAATTCGACTAAAAGTTCATTTTTTCTATTTTCGAATATTTTTGTACACTCATACATTTTACTATCAGCACTGAAGAGATCCATAAAAATTAACATAAATAAAAATATAACTTTCATTCATTTCCCTTTTTATTATGTGTCATGAGAGCGATCTCATCTAGATCTTTCGCTTCTTTAAGAGTGCGAAGCTTTATAATCTTTTTTATCTCTTCAAAATCAAGATACTTAAACTTTTCATATTCAATGTTTGATAACTTTAGCTTTCCAATAGCAAGTGTAACTTGTTCTTGTGCAAACTCAACCCAATTTTTTTTATCTTGTACAATCTCTCTTTGAGTAGAAATAAAACTTCTAGCAGAGAGCATCTCTTGCATTGTACCGCTACATGGTAACTCCAAAGTTGCAAGAAGCAAATATGCCTCATGCAGAGAGTTTTTTGCACTTAAAAGCGTATGATTAGCTTTTTGAAGCTCACGTTCACACCTATCTAGCTCACTTTTTTTCACTTTGAGAAGAGGTGCATAACGAGTTTTCATACTCTTTCCTAGTCCTTTAAACTCTTTTTATAAAAGAATTGTATCGTTTCTATCCGGAGAAGTTGAGATCATTCCTATTTTCGTTTGTGTTAACTCTTCTAGAAAATTAAGATACTCTCTTGCCTCTTTTGGAAGCTCTTCTAAAGTTCTAGCACCTACAGATTTGTCCCAACCTTTGAAAGTTTTGTAAACAGGTTGAACATTCTCCAAATCAATTGGCATATAATCAATCTCTTCACCATCTACTTCATACGCTACACATACTTTTATCTCTTCAAAACCATCTAAAACATCAAGTTTCATGATACTTAAAGTGTCACAGCCATTTATACGGCTTGCAAATTTACATGCAACACCATCAAACCAGCCACAACGTCTTGGGCGTCCTGTTGTCGTTCCAAATTCATGACCATTTTTTCTAAGAATTTCACCCGCTTGTCCGAAATCTTCAGTAGGAAATGGGCCATTACCAACACGTGTACAATATGCTTTGACGATACCTGTGATATGTCCGATATCTTTAGGATTGATACCAAGACCTGTACAAGCACCTGCACTGATAGTTGAAGATGATGTAACAAATGGATATGTTCCATGATCGATATCAAGCAATGTTCCCTGAGCGCCCTCTAAAAGAACTTTTTTATTCTCATCTAAAAGTTTCCAAACCATCTGAGTCGTGTTTGCCAAGAATGGAAGAAGTTTCTCTGCATAACCTTCAAGTTCAGCTCTTAGTGAAGCTTCACCTTGACACTCAACGCCAAGTGCATCAAATACAGCTCTGTTTTGTTCGAAATATTCCATCGCTTTTGCAACAAGTTTATCGATATTACGAAGTTCACCAAGTCTAAAACCTTGACGTGCAACTTTTTCACTGTATGCAGGTCCTATTCCACGACCAGTTGTGCCGATAGCTTTGTCACCGCGAAGTTTCTCTTTTGCCTGATCTATAGCGATGTGAAAACTTAAAATCATATGAGCAGATTCACTTACAAACAAACGTCCAAGAAGATTTTCAAACTGCTTCATCTCTTTGATTAAAGCTTCAGGAGAAACAACAACACCGTTACCGATAATGTTAATAGCTTTTGGATTTAATATTCCAGATGGGATAAGGTGAAGTGCGTGAGTTTTGCCATCAACTACGATAGTGTGTCCCGCATTGTGTCCACCTTGATAACGTGCTACTGCATCATACTTTTGTGCCAAAAGGTCAACAATCTTGCCTTTTCCTTCATCGCCCCATTGTATTCCTACTATTAAATCTGCTTTCATTTTTTCTCTTCCTTACTCAAAGTTTCTATTAAATTGTCCGTATATATCGCAAAACCTACCGAAGTTAGTTCATCATTTTTATATCTTCCGCCATTTGCAAACACTTCATTTTTCTCAATCACTCTAAAATAGAGCTCATCATAATAAAGCATACTTGCATAGTATAAAGGCGACAAAACAGTGTTCTTACACGTAAGCTCTCCGCAAAGCTCTTTCATCTTTAAAAGTTCTACTTTTATAGACTCAGGCACTAGTTCGATGACCTCATCTATTTCTTCAAAATACTGAAGATAGACCAATTTACTCAGCCATTCTACTTTCAAGTTGAGCATCTTTTCGATATTAATATGACGAAAATCATCCAAAGTAAGATCAAACATCTCACACAAGATCATCGGGATTCTCATATTTGAGATCTGTACAAGTGGCTGGAGTTCAAGCGCTTTAAAGATATTCATCGCACTGCTCATCACACGAGAAAGTGAACTCTCACCTAAAAACTCTGCACCTACTTGATAGCGCTCAGTCGAGGGATAACGAAACACAGGCTGGATATAAAACCATTTTTTATGTGAAGTGTTACGTCCGAGTCTTTTATCGATAATATGCACAACATCAATCGTTGAATCCGCACGAAGTGTCATTTTGTGATTTTGCTTGTCATTAACACGAACAAGTTTACGCTCATCAGAGATACTTAGGTGCTGATGGTATGAAAACAGTGGAGTTACTATCTCATCAAACCCCTCCGCATAAAGTATATCTGATGCAATTTTTTCTATTTGGCGCTTTTTCTTTGCAGACTCACCAAAGTAGAGTTTGCTTCCATCAGGAATTTCATGTTCAAAAATCATAATTGAAAAAACACCTCATTAAAGATTTTGTTCGCCGTTCCATCATATTTTCTGCGTCCAAGTTTATCAAGAGCCAGTTCTACACTGTTTACCACCCAAGCCGCTTCGTAAGGAGCGATTAAACCCATTTGATTGATTCTAAAAATCTTGCCCGATAAGTGATCTTGACCGCCTGCAACATTGATATCAAACTCTTTTTGCAAGATTTTTCTAATCTCATTTGCATTTTCATCATCGATTGTTGTCATTGATTTTGCCGGATTTTTCGGATATACATGTAAACCTAAAGCCTCAAGCGCTTTGATATTTGCATCTGCGCGGCGGGCAGTGTCTGAGTAGAGTTTTTCTAGTCCGCCCTCATCTTTGATACGTTGAAGCACTGATTCCAAACCAATAATCAAAGTTGTTGCCGCAGTCCAAGCTGTTGTATTTTTCTTTTGGTTTTTAATTTCTGTTGCAAGGTTAAAGTAATACCCTTTTCCACTGCCGATTTTATCGAGTGCAAGTTGGCTCAATCCCATAATTGCAAGCCCTGGAGGAAGCATCAATGCTTTTTGACTTCCAGCTAAAAGACAGTCAATATTTGTAGTATCTAGCTTTTCAACACCAACAGCCGTGATGCCATCAGCGATAACAATGATATCCTTGTTAATTCCCTTAACAGCTGCTGCAATCTCTTCGACATTGTGACGAAGTCCGCCTGCAGATTCACTAATCTGAATTGCGATAGCATCGATAGAAGGGTTTGCTTTGAGTGCAGCTACAACCTCTTCAACAGTTGCAGGTGTATCCCAATCATTTTTGATACTATCATTTTTTAGTCCAGTTGCAAGAGCGATTTTTCCAAAACGCTCACCGAATTTCCCAGAGTCAATATTTAGCAAAGTGTCTTTACAAAGATTTGTCACAGCAGCTTCCATCGCTCCCGTTCCGCTAGATGAAAGCATAATAACCTCATCCATACCAAAAAGTTCAAATAAAAGTCCACGAGTTCTCTCGAAAATAGCTTCAAATTCTGGAGTTCTGTGGTGAAGAGTCTCATCACTCATAGCGTTTCTAACACTTTGAGGAACTGGAGTAGGCCCTGGCGTAAAAAGTAACATTTGATGTCCTATGTTTAATAATTTAAAAAACCGTGTATTATAACGAAAGAAGTATAAATCTTAAATTTAATGGCTTACATGTAAGAGGTTTTTTTGAAGTTTTCGGCTTTATTTATTGACTAACTGGAAAATGCAGCTGGCTACTTGAGCCGTCTGCTAAAAACTTGAGAATTTGAAATAAATAAGATTATTTTGCTACTTTAACCAAAGACTCGTCAAGTGCTAGTTCTTCGTTGCTCATCACACCGATTCCACGATCAAGAACCTGTTTTGAAATCGCTTTTGCTTCATCTAAAGAGTGCATTTCATAAGTACCACACTGATAAATATTGAGTTCTGGAATCTCTTCTTGACTCTTTACATGTAAGACATCTTCCATACTCTTTGCCCAAGCAGCTGCCACAGTTTTTTCATCTGGAGTTCCAAAAAGACTCATATAAAAACCTGTACGACAACCCATTGGCGAGATATCAATGATCTCTACATTTTCACTGTTTAAATGATCTCTCATAAATCCAGCAAAAAGGTGTTCTAAGGTATGAATTCCGCGCGGAGGAATATTATCTTCAGCATTTGGACGTGTGAAGCGAAGGTCAAAAACTGTCACATCATCTCCACTTTTACTCTTCATAGATTTTGCAAAACGCACTGCTGGTGCAGTCATCTTCGTATGATCAACTTTAAAACTGTCTAATAATGGCATAGATATTTCCTCGAAATTAATTTTGTAAAATTGTAACAAACCAATACTTAACAACGATGATGGTAGAATTTTACTTTTTAAAATAAAGGATAGACTCAAATGACAATTTTTGATTCCGTAATACTTGGCATAGTAGAAGGCTTTACAGAGTTTCTACCCGTTTCCTCCACAGGTCATATGATCGTAGCGAGCCAGTTTTTAGGCATCGGCCAAACAGATGTAACAAAAGCTTACGAAGTTATCATACAGTTTGCAGCTATTTTAGCAGTTGTCTTTAATTATAAAGATAAATTCTCCATGCAACATATTTCCCTATGGGTCAAACTTTTCGTGGCATTTTTACCTATTGGGATCATTGGATTTATATTTTCACACCAGATCAAAGATATGTTCAATTTACAAATAGTTGCCATCATGTTTATCATAGGCGGTATCGTTTTTTTAATCGTCGAAAAATTCTTTATCAAAGATGACGCCCATATGATTCAAAATGTGGAAGATATAACGATGAAACAGTCACTCATCGTCGGGCTTGCTCAGGTTTTTGCGCTTATCCCAGGAACAAGTCGCGCGGGCTCTACAATCATTGGTGCTCTACTTGTGGGTTTAAGCAGAAAAGCAAGTGCAGAGTTTAGCTTTTTACTCGCTCTTCCTGTCATGAGTGCTGTCACCGCTTTTGATCTACTCAAACATTACAAAGAATTTAGTGATGCAAATTTGATGGTTTTAGCTGTAGGATTTGTGGTCGCTTTTATCGTGGCATACGCAACTGTAAAGCTATTTTTAAAATTTTTGGATAACTTTACATTCGTAAGTTTTGGAATATATCGTATCCTCTTTGGTATCACTCTTTTAACGTTTTTTAACTAGTGGAATAGTTCTTGCTAAACCTTTTATATATGCCTCTCAAGATAAAGAGAGACAGCTAAAAGGAGAGCACATGAAAACATGTACAGGCATCAGTTGTAGAGTTACAAGCTTTTTACAACGTCTTGAAATCTCGTTATACCGTTTAAGTCAAAAGATCTTATAAAAAAGATTTGTTAATTATGCATGCTTTGAAATAGAATGAAGCACAGACTTTGTGTGTTTCAAAGCTTGCGAACGGTGAGAAAGAGATTTTTTTAGCTCACCATCCATTTCACCTAAAGTTGTATCATATCCCTCAGGCATAAAAATCGGGTCATAGCCAAACCCATTTTCTCCTCTTGGAGTTGTTATTACACTTCCATACATCCAACCATGAATCGTAAACTCAGCATTTTTTGTCACAATGGCAATAGACGCCGTATAATGTGCTTTTGAACTTGTAAGCCCTTTTTCTTTGAGTGATTCAACTAATTTATTGAGATTATCTTTATCACTTGCGTCTACTCCGGCATATCTTGCACTGTAAATCCCCGGTTCGCCACCAAGCGCATCGACGCTGATACCACTGTCATCTGCTATCACGATGAGATTTTCATCATGAAGTGCTTCATAAACAGCTCTTGCTTTGATAAGTGCATTTTCTTTAAAAGTAAGACCATTTTCTTCTATCTCAAAAGGCTCTATCAAGTCACTATACGCGACAACATCCATATCATCATAAATATACTTTATCTCTTTTACTTTACCCTTGTTAGATGTTGCTAGAACCAGTTTCATGCGCTTCCCTTATTTTTATCTTTAAACTTTTTAAGTTTGAAATCATTTACATTCTATAAACTATTTGTGGATTATAATTTGAAACTTCTTAATAGTTGATATAAAGGTTTATTGATGTTCAAAAAAGTCCTTCCGCTCTCCGGAATCTTGTCCCTTCGCTTTTTGGGACTATTTTTAGTTCTTCCCGTTCTCTCAGTTTATGCCATGTCCCTTCCAGGCGCAACGCCTTTACTTGTTGGTATTATTGTTGGTGGTTATGCTCTCACTCAGACTATTTTTCAAGTTCCTTTTGGTACTATGAGTGATAAGATTGGTCGTAAACCAACCATCTTTATCGGCCTTGTCATTTTCCTCATCGGTTCAGTTGTCGCGGCTATGAGCACAGATATTTATATGCTTATGATTGGTCGCTTTTTACAAGGTGCTGGCGCTATCGGTTCTGTTGTAACAGCTATGATCAGCGACCTCGTAGAAGAGGAAGTTCGCGGTAAAGCAATGGCTATGATGGGTGGAACAATCGCTCTTAGTTTTGCTTTCGCTATGGGAGTTGGACCTGTTGTTGGTGCTCATTATGGTGTTGATACTCTCTTTTGGATCACTGCTCTTTTGTCACTTGTTGCTATGGTGGTACTTTTTACAAATGTTCCAACACCTCCAAAAATAAAACATATTTATCACGCTTCTACTAAGACATCGGATATTTTAAAAGATTCAAATCTTTTAAATATGATTATTATCAACGGTATGCAAAAAGGTCTTATGACTATGGCATTTGTTATCATCCCTATCATACTGACAGATAAACTTTACACTTTTAACTGGGCAAAAGCCGATCTATGGATGGCTTACGTTCCAGCTATGATACTCGGACTTGTAGCGATGGGACCTGCAGCTGTTTTTGGTGAAAAATACAATAAACCTAAACAAATCTTTTTAATCTCAATAGTGCTTTTTATTGCCTCATTTTTACTCATGGGGCTTGCTACTTCGAGTGTTCTTTTCGTTGTAGGTGTTGTAAGCTTTTTTATCGGATTTAATATGATGGAACCTCTTGTTCAGTCTATGATCTCAAAATTTGCAAAAGTACACCAAAAAGGTGCTGCACTTGGAATCGCGAACTCTTTTTCATACTTTATGACCTTTGTCGGCGGTACAGCGGCGGGGATGTTCTTAGATTTTTCAAACCGTGAAGTGCTTGGTCTCAGCGCTGCGGCCATAGCATTTTTATGGCTTTTATGGACTTTTAAACTTCAAAATCCAATCAAACATTCTCATCTTTACATCCCTGAAGATCATGTTGATATGCAAAAATTAAATGCACTTGAGCATGAACATATTGCAGAATGGTATATCAATGAAACAGAAAAATTAGTAGTTGTAAAATATGTGAGTGCAAGTATAGGTGAAGATGAGATAAAAGCGAAGATTTTAAAATAGCTTTTATTCGTTTCTAAACGCTTTTGCGTTTAGAAATAAAACTTATAATTTCTCTATAGGGATTACATGTACAAGCATTCCCTCCTCTAAATCTCCATCTTCCTCGCCACTTATCATCAGCGCTGAACCATTTAAAAGATTTGTCAGTATTGCAGATGTACCCGATTTTTTATCTTTAAAATCAACTTTATAAGTGCCATCTTCAAGTAAAAGATTACAAGCTGTAAACTCTGTTTTTCTCGATTTTTTATAGAAATTTTCACTAAGTCTTGCTTCGATAACAGGTAAATCTGCATCCATTCCTAAATATCTATAGATAAGAGGCACTGCATATAAAAGTGCTGTAACAGTTGAAGAATATGCAAATCCTGGAAGTGCTAAGATAAATTTGTTCTCACGCTGTGCGAGCATAATATGCTGCCCAGGTTTAATATTGACACCTTTATAAATCACTTCAGCGCCAAGACGAGGAACGATATCTTTAACAAAATCGTAATCCCCGACACTCACACCTCCAGTAGAAATGACAATATCCGCAGAACCTAGAGCATTCTCAAAACTTTCCATAATAGAAACTTTATCATCTTTGACAACGCCAAGCTGAACGATATCTGCACCAGCCATTTTTGCCATCGCTTCAATCGTATAGTTGTTCGAACTTCTTATCTGTGAAGAAGTAAGCGCAGCTTCTGCTAGATCTAAGATCTCGCTTCCAGTTGAAAGCACTGCTACGCGGGGCTTGATTACGACCTTTATCATCACTTTATTAAGCCCTGCCATAACACCGATTTCTGCAAAAGAAAGCTTCGTACCTTTTGCTATAAGGATATCGCCACTTTTATAACTCTCACCAATCGGACGCACACTCGAGCCATTTTTCACAGCACGATCTATGATAATTTCATTGCCCGCCACTGTAACATTTTCAATCTGGATAAGAGTATCAGCGCCTTCTGGCATCATCGAACCTGTAAAAGTTTTGATACAACATCCAGTTGTCACAGTTCTTGTCTCATCACTTCCGGCTGGATTATCTCCAAGGATTTCAAGACGGCCAAGCTCTTGATCATCTGCTATAATCGCATATCCATCCATAGCACTAGTAGGAAATTCCGGAGAAGACTCAGCTGCTACAATATCTTCATACAAGATACGTCCAAGAGCATCTGATAAAAATACATTTTCATAGCGCAAAGTGCCTACGTGTAAGAGGTGCAACATGTTTTGTGAGGCTTCATAAGAGATAAAACTCATTGTATCCCTCCCAAAAGTCCACTGCCTTTGATCTGTGTTGAGCGTTCTTTTGCGTAGATTCTTTTGTTATCAATAATGTCATATTTCCAGATAGGTGCGCTTGCTTTAAAGTCTTCAACATACTCATCAATCAACTCTAGCGCAACGCGTCTTTTGGGTGAAAAAACTGCTGCGATGTAAGAAGACTCATGAACCATCACATCACCGATAGAGTGCGCCATTACGACTTTTGCGCCTTTGTCATTTGCTTTTTGTTCCCACGCGCGAAACCAGCTTTGCAAGATTGGCTCGTAGATATCAAAACTAAGTCCCTCTATACCATCTTCAGCTCTTACTGTTCCCACAAAAGGGATATAAGCACCATAATTATTTGGCGCTTCCTCTTCATACCATCTTTTTAAAATCACAGGAACGTCAAGTGCACCCTTATAAAGTTCTAACATTCTCAACCACCGCAAACTGGAGGTAAAAGTGAGATTTTATCTCCATCTTTTAGAGGTATATCAAGGGAGGAAACAAGCATGTCATTCACAGCAACTGCACTTGTTGCAATCCACTCTTTGAGCTCCTCATCTTGACTCAAAATTTTTGCAACATCGCTAAGAGTATTTGCTTCTATATTAAGCGGTTCTTTTTGAATCGGACCTAAAAATTCAACTCGTACCATACATAACCTTCTTTAAGTTTTTAAGCAAATTATATCGAAAAATGTTGATATAATTCGTTTACATGTAAGTGTATGGAGGGATTTTTAAGTTGGTTTTTGGAAAAATAGAATATCTCAATCTTTTACCTTTTCACGTTTTTATGAAACGTTTCAGCCGCTCTTCAAGAGAATCTATGACCATGGAATATAAGAAGAGTGTTCCTGCAAAAATAAATATTCTTTATGAAAAACATCTAGTGGATGCGGCCTTTATCTCTAGCATCAAAGCAAAAAAACAAAAATATGCAAAGCTTGGTATAATCGCGAAAAAAGAGGTATGTAGCGTCATTGTTATTCCGAGTGATGAGAGTAAAAAAGATAAAGAGTCGGCAACTTCAAATGTCTTAGCAAATATTTTAGGAGTTCACGGTGAAGTGCTTATAGGTGATAAAGCACTCAAGTATTACCTGAGCGGAAAACCTCACATTGATCTTGCAAAACTCTGGAATGAAAAGTACCATTTTCCTTTTGTCTTTGCTCTTTTAACGTACCATAAGCATACAACTCAAATCAAAAAGATTGAAAAAAACTTCTCAAAAACAAAAGTAAAAATACCGAGATATATACTCAAAGCTGCTTCTTTAAGAACAGGAATTGAAGAAAATGAGATTCTTCATTATCTTGAGAAAATCTCTTATACTCTCGATCAAAAAGCGGCAAAAGGGCTCAAAAAATTTTATCAACTCATCTAAAAAGTGTGATATAATCTTTTAACTATGAGATACTTTGTTTTGACGCTATTTTTTGGCCTTACTGTTTTTGCTAAAGAGCCCATTTCACCAATTCCACTCAATGCTCCATATGATAAACAAAAAGCATTACTTGGTTATCGCTTATTTATGGATCCTATTTTATCTAGTACAAATAGTGTCGCATGCGCTAGTTGTCATGATATCTTTTCTGGTGGTGGTGCAGACAGAAATAAGGTCTCATTTGGTGTTTATAATAAAAAAGGAAACATACAGTCTCCTACTGTTTTAAATGCACGATACAATTTCAAACAGTTTTGGAATGGTCGAGCACAAGATCTTTATCAACAAGCCAATGGCCCTATCCATAATCCTGTAGAACTCAATATGACAAACAAAGATGTAGAAAAAGAACTATCTGCTTCGCAACTCTACAGATCTCTCTTCCTTCAGATATACAAAACCAATACCATACAATTTTCACAAGTTATCGATGCCATTGTTGAGTTTGAAAAAGCTTTAACAACTCCAAACTCAAGATTTGATAGATATCTAAGAGGGGAAAAAAGCTTATCTCAAGATGAGATAGATGGATACACGCTTTTTAAACAAGTAGGTTGTATAACCTGCCATAACGGTATTAATCTCGGGGGTAATTCTATGCAAAAAATCGGTTTATTTGAAGAGTACAAAAATCAAAAAAACTACCCTGACCTTTACTCTATTACGCATGATCCAGATTATAAAAATGTTTTTAAAGTTCCCACGCTGAGAAATATATCACAAACGGCTCCCTATCTCCATGATGGCAGTGCAAAAACTCTTAAAGATTCTGTAATAGCCATGTCAAGATATCAACTCGGGAGTACACTTTCAAATCAAGAGATAGAGAAAATTGTAAAATTTCTTAAAACTTTAGATGGAGAAACTCCAAAGATTTTAAAAGAAAAAATATGAAACTTTATAAAAATATCTTTTTTCTTTCTCTTATAGTCAGTGGATTGTTTTATATTATTTCATCATTTTACTCGTATGAACAAAAGTTTTCATCCGAAATTAAAAGTTTTAGAGCATCTATAAGTTATATTGAAAGAGATAATTCAGATCTAAAATATAATATACTCCAAAGCTCTATTTACGCTTATTATAATCAAGACGAAACAGCAAAATATGTCAACCTGCTCCAATCAGATTACGATCATCTAAAAAATGAGTCTATTTTAGATGATAGTAACTATGCAGATGTCAAAAGTCATGTCAATCAGCTTAGTCCTATCGTGAATGATAAAATCAATAGCATACAAAAATATCTTATCATTAATGCAGGAATTAAAAACTCTTTTATTTTTTTATCAAGAGAAGCTTCTAAAAGTAATGCTCTTTTTTCTTCCAATGATCCCATCCACTTGCAAATAACATCATTAATCACAACCTTTTCAAATGCAAGAAGAATTCTTGATTCAGATTATATAGATTCAAATGTCAATTTACTCAGTTCAGATGTAAACTATACCCAAGAACAAAAAGAGTTTATCACAAAATTTAATCTTCATGCCGCTTATTTAAAAAATAATTTTAAAGAATTTATCTCACTTGTAAACATCATTTTAGAAAACAATATCAATACAAAACTAAGTAGCACCAATAAAGTCTTTGATAATATATCTACACATGACACGCAGATACTTAATTATTTTACCTTCTTTATTATCACTATCTCTTCAATTTTATTTGGCATTATTATCTTTCTTCTTATTAAAATAGCAAATGAAAACAAGACACTCAAAGCTACACAAACGCAACTGGATTACTTACTCACACATGATAAGTTAACATCGTTATTTAACAGATATGAGTTTGAACAATTAGTTGCATCTCCAAATACTGAGTACACGCTTTTACTTATCAACGTAGATAAATTCAAACAAGTAAATGATCTTTATGGAAATAGTATCGGCAATATACTCTTGCAAGAGATATCAAAACTTATCCAATTAGAAGTTCTAAAATCCTATATTCCAAAATATTTTAGAGTTGGCGGTGATGAATTTGCTATTTTACTGCAACAGATATCTACTCATGATGCCAATATAGTTGCCAATTCTTTATCTAATACTATTTTATCGCATGACTTTGTTGTGTCAGATATCTCTATACATGTTTCTGTTTCCATTGCCATTAACCATGAATATCCATTGTTTGAAAATGCGGATATGACTCTTAAACATATCAAAAAACTACCAGAAATACGTTATATGTTTTTTGATAAAAAAATGAATTTTCTAGAGACTATCAAAACTAATATTAATACTATCAACCTTGTTGAAGACGCTATAGCCGAGGATAGAATTGTTACATTTTATCAACCAATCCTCAATATAAAAAGCAAAAAAATAGAAAAGTATGAAGCCCTTGTAAGAATAATAGAAAAAGATGGATCTATTTTAACTCCTTATACTTTTTTACCAATCGTCCAGCAAACGAATCTTTATCAAGATATTACAAAGATTATGATTGAAAATGTTTTACAAAAAGCAAAAGTTAATAGTTATAGATTTTCCATCAATTTTTCTATGCAAGATATTTCAAATATTCCACTTATGGAGATCTTTTTTTCACAACTTGAATCTTCAAATGTCACAAACCTTGATATCGAGCTTCTTGAAACTGAACATCTTTATAATCTTAGTATGGTTAAGGATTTTATCTTGAAAGTAAAAAAGTTTGGATGTAATATTCTTATTGATGATTTTGGAACTGGATATTCCAACTTTTCATATTTTTCAGAACTTGAAATAGATATTTTAAAAATAGATGGTTCCATCACTAAAGAGATAAATCACAATAGTAAAAAACTTCAAATATTTAAAGCAATCTCTAGTTTTTCAGATGCTATTGGCACAAAAACTGTTGCTGAGTTTGTTGAAAATAGGGAGATATATAAAACAATTGAAGAAATTGGTATCACATATGCACAAGGATATTTCATAGGAAAACCCTCTCCTATTCTCCTTGAGGAGGATGATATTACGATTTAATTCTTAATTCAAGAGACTTTTTATAGGCAGAAATATCAAAATCTTTCATAGTAGAAGATCCACTTTTAATGGCTGCCTCTGCAACTGCGGCACTCACTTCAACAATCAGTCTTTTATCAAATGGCTTTGGAATAATATATTCTCTTCCAAATGAAAGCTTCGTATCATAAATCTCACACAGATATTCTGGAACTTCCTTACATGTAAGCTCTGCAAGCGCATAAGAAGCCGCTACTTTCATCTCCATATTTATCTTTTTTGCTCTGACATCCATAGCGCCTCTGAAGATAAATGGAAAGCCTAAGACATTATTTACCTGATTTGCAATATCACTTCTTCCTGTTGCAATGATCGCATCTGGTCTAACGGCTATAACATCCTGTGGAAATATTTCTGGAGTTGGATTTGCAAGAGTAAATACAATAGGATCTTGAGCCATTAATTTAACATGCTCAACAGTAAAACTTCCCGGTTTTGAGAGTCCCACGACAATATCCGCATTTGTAAAAACCTCTTCTTGTGTCATTGGATTTAAAGCTATAAACTCTTTTTTATATTCATTGATATCATCTCTAGATACATCTACAACGCCCTTAGAATCAATTAAAAAAATATTTTTCACACCCAAATGTCTATAAAGTCTTGCGCAACTAATCGCTGCAGCACCAGCACCTACAACAACGATTTTCAATTCTTCTATTTTTCTATTTGTTATCTTACACGCATTGATAATACCAGCCGCACTTATAACCGCTGTTCCATGCTGATCATCATGCATAACCGGGATATCTAATCTCTCAACTAAGATGCGCTCTATCTCAAAACATTCAGGTGCTTTGATATCTTCTAAATTAATACCGCCGAATGTAGGAGCTATTGCAATAACTACATCACAAAATTTTTGGATATCTTTTTCATCCACTTCTATATCAAAAGAATCGAGTCCGCTAAACTTTTTAAAAAGTATCCCTTTGCCTTCCATAACGGGCTTGGAAGCAAGTGCACCGATGTCACCAAGACCTAAAACAGCGGTTCCATTGGAGATAACTGCAACAAGGTTCGATTTGGCTGTATATTTATATGCATTGTCCGCATCTTTTTGAATTTCCAAACAAGGAACTGCAACTCCAGGAGTATATGCAAGACCTAAATCTCTTTGTGTATTCATCGATTTTGTTGACTCTACAGATATTTTTCCAGGAGATGGAAACTGATGGTAATCAAGTGCTTCTTGATCGGTTATTTTAATAATTGGCATAAAAATTCCTAAATTGATTTTTTGATTTGAAGTCTTAAATTAGTTTAAATGAAGAATACAGCTATTTCCTTCTTGTGAAAAACTATATTTGTATTGCCCATCAAGCTCAAGAACAACCCTGTAAAATCCATTATGATTTCCAATATGTATAGACTTAATTATATTATTTAAAATCAATTTAGAAAAAGAACGAAAACTGTATTCTCCCTTAAAATCTATAACAATTCTATAGGGATTTACAATTAGAAAATTGCGAATATACTTATCTTTTGTATTCAATTTGATTGTT
Source organism: uncultured Campylobacterales bacterium (assembly GCA_903885085.1). Classification (GTDB taxonomy): domain Bacteria; phylum Campylobacterota; class Campylobacteria; order Campylobacterales; family Sulfurimonadaceae; genus Hydrocurvibacter. Next base: position 9,650 of record CAISHH010000076.1, on the reverse strand, counting down.
TTACCTTTTGAGTCAAAAGATATGAACTTAAAATCTGCTAATTCTCTGTATTGAGTCTCTTGTTTGATCTGTCTAGATACTGCGGGAACATTATTCATAACAGTATTATTAACATTTGCCTGCGATAACACAAGTGGAATATGCCAGTCAATACTATTATCAAGCGTGATAGATTTACGCTCAGTGGAACCATCTAAGTTAATATATTCCACTGTGACCTCTTTGATAATTCTGGCACTCGATGGGAGTGACAATGTAGCTTGTCTGAGAGGTTCATGTACTTCTGGAGTATTTGTTGTGATAGTGAGAGACTGATCATCTTTTGGCGGGAAAAAAGGGTTTACTCTTGCATCCATTACAGCAATTGAGAGAAGAAATATAACTATATATTTAAGCAATGTTCTACCTTTTTTATATGAATGTCAGTCTATTGAGCAGTGATCTCTTTTAGTTCAAAATACTCTTTTTGTTTGTTGGCATTTTGCTGTTTTAACGTTACAATTTGTGCCTTTAGATAATCATTGTAATCTTCAAGCTTCATATACACTTGCAATGAGTTCGTTCCATAAAGCAAACTTCCAATATAAATACCCGAAAATAAAACAACACAAAATGCAATGATAAATTTACCCGCAGACAAACCAAAATATTTTTCTGTAATTGACTGCGACCTGTCTATTTCATCGTAGAGTTCATCTTGATTCACAATTGTACCTTATATGCAGAAGCTTGAGAGAAATAATTCTATCAAGCTTATTTAAAAAGTTGTGAACCTAAATATTCACCATATGCTACTTCGATCTCTATTTCTAAAAGACGATTGTATTTTGCCGTTCTCTCTCCACGTGCAGTAGAACCCGTTTTTATCTCCCCACAGTTAAGTGCAACTGCAAAATCAGCAATAAATGCATCTTCACTTTCACCAGAACGGTGACTCATTACACATTTATAACCATTTCTTTGTGCCAAACGTACTGTTTGCATTGTTTCACTTACTGAACCAATTTGATTTGGTTTGATCAAAATAGAGTTTGCAATCCCTTTTTTGATCCCTTCGCTAAGAATATTTGCATTTGTTACAAACAAATCATCACCAACAATCTGTATCTTGTCACCAAGTTTTTCAGTCATCAGTTTAAATCCATCCCAATCATCTTCACTAAGTCCATCTTCAATAGAAACGATAGGATATTTAGAACATAGATCAACATAGTAATCTACTAGTTGCGCAGATGATACGGTACGATTTTCAGAATCAAGACGATATCCACCCTCAGTTACAAGTTCAGAAGCAGCAACATCAAGAGCGATAGCAATATCTTTTCCAGCAACATAGCCAGCTTTTGTGATTGCTTCCATGATAATTTGTATAGGCTCTTCATTTGAAGAAAGATCCGGTGCAAAACCACCTTCATCACCAAGTGCAGTATTATGATTTTTAGCTTTTAAAATAGCTTTTAGATTGTGATAGACCTCCGCAGAGGCTTGAAGTGCATCAGAAAAATTTTCAAATCCAATAGGCATAATCATATATTCTTGAAAATCTACAGAATTATCAGCATGGCTCCCACCATTAATAATATTTAGCATTGGTGCAGGGATAACCATAGCGTTGGCTCCGCCTAGGTAACGGTAAAGTGGCATTTTTAAACTTGCCGCCGCTGCACGAGCAACTGCCATAGAAACACCAAGAACAGCATTTGCGCCCATATTTCCATAGTTTTCAGTTCCATCAATCTCTTTCATTGTAGCGTCAATCATAGCCTGATTGAATGGACTCATCCCAATCAATGCATCAGCAAGATGAGAGTTTACATTTTCAACTGCTTTTAACACACCTTTGCCCATGTAGCGAGATCCGCCATCACGAAGTTCAAGTGCTTCTCGTTTTCCCGTACTTGCGCCTGATGGTACAATAGCAGTCGCTACAGTCCCATCACTTAACTCTACTGTTGCTTTTACCGTTGGATTCCCACGAGAGTCCATTACTTCAATTGCATTTACATTATCTATAAAAATCATATATCTAAATCTCCTTCTTCTTCTATATCTGATACGTCCATGGTCATAAGTGAATTCATGCCCATCGCGTTTTTAATTTTTTCTTCTATCTCACGAGCTAATTCCGGCTCATCTTTAAACTTCTGTTTTACGTTTTCACGCCCTTGACCAAGTTTTTTATCCTCATATGAGAACCATGCACCACTTTTGTCAATGATGTCTAATTTAACACCGTAGTCGACGAGTTCACCCTCTTTTGAGATTCCCTCACCAAACATAATATCAAATTCTGCCTGACGAAATGGTGGTGCTACTTTATTTTTTATAACTTTTGCTTTTACACGGTTACCAATCTGGCTTTCACCCTGCTTTAGTGAAGCGATACGTCTAACATCAATACGTACTGATGCATAAAATTTTAGTGCATTTCCGCCCGTTGTCGTTTCAGGAGAACCATATCCCATCATTCCGATTTTCATACGAATCTGATTGATAAAAATAACCGTACAGTTCATTTTATGTAAAACACCTGTTAGTTTACGAAGTGCTTTTGACATCAAACGTGCTTGAACTCCGACATTTTGATCAGACATTTCCCCTTCTATCTCAGATTTTGGCGTAAGTGCCGCAACTGAATCTATAACGATAAGGTCGATCGCTCCACTACGTGCAATAGTCTCGACGATATCAAGAGCTTGCTCGCCATAATCTGGTTGAGAGACTAAAAGATTATCTATATCAACGCCAAGATTTTTCGCATATATCACATCAAGAGCATGTTCAGCATCAATAAATGCACAAACACCGCCATATTTTTGACATTCTGCTGTTATCTGAAGTGCTAAAGTAGTTTTTCCTGAACTTTCAGGTCCATATATCTCAACAACACGCCCTTGAGGAACTCCGCCTATTCCAAGAGCTAAATCTAGCCCTAACGAACCTGTACTAATCGCTTTAATTGGCTCAAACTCTTTGTCACCAAGGCGCATTAAAGTGCCTTTTCCAAAGGTTTTGTCTATCTGTTTTAACGCTAAGTCTAATGATTTTTGTTTATTTGCATCCATCGTATTACTCACTTATTGGGGCTTTCCCAGAAATTTATTAGACTAATCATATTTCATATTGTAATATGATTTAAAAAGTATTGCATTTTGTCATACAATATCTTACATGTAGTGTTTACATATAAAATAGTGTGTAATTTTAGCGTTATTTGGTTAAAATTAAATTGATTTATTTATTAATGGATATAACTTTGAAAAAAATTCTTATTGCACACTCTCCCGATGCTGATGATATCTTTATGTACTATGCGATTAAGTTCGGCTGGGTCAATATGGATGGTGTCATATTTGACAATATCGCTCTTGATATAGAGACTCTCAATGTTGCAGCTTTAAGTGGTAATTACGATATTGCAGCGATAAGTTTTGCACTTTATCCACATATAAAAGAGCAATATGCTCCACTTCGTACGGCTGTGAGTTTTGGCGAGGGGTATGGACCTAAACTTGTTAAAAAGAAAGAAACAAAACTCAAGAAGAACTTCAAAGTAGCGCTCAGTGGAAAGTATACTACTAATGCTATGCTTTTTCGCATCGCCTACCCTGATGCTCGCGTTACTTATATGAATTTTTTAGAGATCGAGGATGCTGTTATCAGCGGTAAAGTTGATGCTGGAGTTTTGATTCATGAGAGTATCTTGACCTATTCAGATGAACTTGAAACAGAGCGTGAGATTTGGGATATCTGGCAGGAACTCGCAGGAAAAGAACTTCCTCTACCGCTTGGTGGGATGGCAATACGTCGTTCTATCCCACTCAACAAAGCTATCGATTACGAAAGAACGCTAACAAAAGCTGTCGATGTTGCCCGTCTTCACAAAGAAAGACTTTCAAAAATGCTTATTGAGCGTGATCTTGTTCGTGTTGATGCGCCTACTTTGGCAAAATACTTGGAGCTTTATGCCAATGATGACTCCATAAGTATGAATGAACTTCAACTAAAAGCTGTAAATAAGCTCTATGAGATCGGTTACGAACATGGATTTTATGAAACTCCTCTTAAAATAGAAGATTTTCTTATCCCAACACAATATGCAACTTTGAGAAACTCATAATGGATTCACAACTCATCGCTTTAGGGATCCAAACTTTCAAAATTGCTCTTTTATTGTCTCTTCCAAGTCTTTTGGTTGGGATGCTTATCGGTTTGGCAGTGAGTATCTTTCAAGCAACGACACAGATTAACGAGATGACTCTCTCTTTTATTCCTAAAATCATCGGTGTTGTTATTATTATTATTTTGACAATGCCTTGGATGATGAACGAAATGGTGGATTTCTCCACAGAAGTTTTCAATATGATCCCTACCTTTGTACAATAATCATGATAAAAACTATCAATTTTAAACAGTTTAGTTCCATCAAAGTCGGTCAAGAGGCTGATGTTTTTATGATCGAAGATTTCCAGTATCCAAGTGATCACTATCTTCTTGGTGCTTCAAACAATGTCCTTATCGGCACAAATCCGCCACTGCTTATGATGCTGAGTAAAAAGTATGACTATATAAAGATAGAAGATGGTGTTTTAGTGATCGGTGCGGCAACTCCAAGTGGAAAAATCACATCATTTTGTAAAAAAAACAATATAGCAAATTTTGAATTTGTATCACGTCTGCCTGGAACTTTGGGTGGAATGCTTAAAATGAATGCAGGACTCAAAGAGTTTGAAATATTTAATAATCTTATTTCTATCCTTACTTGTAAAGGTGAAATTCCAAAAGAAAATATTGAGTATGGCTATAGATTCACATCCATACAAGATGTCGTTTTTGAAGCAAAATTTAAAATAGAAGATGGCTTTAGCGAAGAGAAGATGGATCTTTTCAAAAATATGCGTTCAAATCAGCCTAAAGAGTCAAGTGCAGGAAGTTGTTTTAAAAATCCTGTTGGAGATTATGCTGGCAGACTTATAGAAGCGGTGGGACTTAAGGGAAAACGTATAGGCGATATGGAGTTTAGCTCAGTACATGCAAACTTTTTAGTCAATCACGGAAATGGTAGGTTTGAAGATGCCATGGAACTTATCTTACTCGTTGAAAAGAAAGTAAAAGATGAGTTTGGCATTGAGTTACAACGGGAGATAATCATCGTTGATAAGGCTTACATGTAAGACTAAAGCACTTTATCCAATCGAACAAAGGTATAACCTTTTTTCTGTAAAGTTTCCACGATCTTTGGCAGTGCTTGTGGCGTTGCATACCCACGACCGTTGATATGGAAGATCAAAATATCGCCTGATTTTGCTTTATTTGTCACCCAAGGTATCATCTTTTCAGCTGTAACATGTTTATCTGGATCACCACTTGCGAAACTCCAATGCACCACTTTATATCCCATCGATTCAACAGTTTCTAGCGTCGGCTCATCATAATTTCCAGCAGGAAATCTGAAGTATTTTGTCTTCGTTCCAGTTGTTTTATAGATAATATCTTCAGTTGATTTTATCTCATCATGAACCATCGAGGCATTAAGATCTTCCATATGTGCATAATGGTGATAAGAATGGTTTTCTATCTCTAAAAATGGATATTTTTGAATGATTTCACTTAAAATCTCAGGATTCCTCAGTGCAAATTTTGCGCTCACAAAAAAAGTCGCTGGAATCTTATGTATAGTAAGATACTCCAAAATAACAGGATCAAAATAAGAAGGTGTTTTTGTCTCACAAGCATCAAAAGTAAGAGCGATCTCTTTTTTGCCGTGAGGATCAAAAGAGGTAATGACTTCAGCAAAAGCAGTCAAGCTAACAGATATAGCTATCAAACTCAATAAAAAAAACTTCATTGTTAAAATCTCAACATCAAACCAGCATAAAATCCAGCAAAATCTATATTTGTTTTAATATCCTCATCTGATTCATCAATTTTGATTTTTTGTACTCTATAACCGATCTCTAGTGCAGGCTGAACTACAGGAAATGATCTAAAAGTATAATCAAGTTTTACCCTTGCATCAGAGATAACAGAACTGCCGTCTGTGATATATTTTATATCTGCTTCCCCGCCTAGACTACTTCTTGGAACTTCTACTCTCACTCTTGCATAAGCCATTGGAAGGGGCACTGTTTTTTTATATTCATAAGAAGCTGATGCGATCTTATAATCCAAATCCATAACTTTTATATCGATTCCTAGATCCAAAGTTGTCCAAAAAGTATTGTCTAAAATATTATAATAAGGAATCAGATCGATCTGTCGCATATCGAGGGTACTTTTGCTCGAAACGACTGGTGTTGATCCCCAAGTTCCATTTGCAGTACCATCTGAAGAGATCTTTACATACTCAACACGAAGATTTGGGATAGTTGGAAGTGGATGTTTTACAAGTGCCCAAATGTATCTAGAACTATCTTGTGTTTCTTTCATCACATTCAAACCGTTTGCACTGTCATTGTAGTTTACAGATCCACTTGGAGTTTGCATCCAAATACCCGCGCCCATCTCGACTTTTGTGATATCGGCATAAGCATTTGAAGCCATCAAAGTAGTAAGAGTTACAATAGATAATATTTTTTTCATAAGAAAGCCTCTGAAATATTTAAAAAGGCAAGTTTATCGTAGAAATGTTTAAAATAGCTCAGAGCAGGCAATGCTCTGAGCAAGTAGGAGGAGTAGTTTATTTAAAGCTTAGTTAAAATTATTTAACAGCGTTAAGAGCTGCTTCGTAGTTTGGCTCTTCAGTGATTTCAGGAACGATCTCTTTGTAAGTCACAATACCTTCTTCGTTTACTGCGAAGATTGCTCTACATGTAACACCAGCAAGTACAGAACCACCAAGTAGTACACCGTAAGCGTTTGCGAAATCTTTATTACGGAAATCTGAAGTAACAGTTAGGTTAGAGATACCTTCTGCTTGACAAAAACGACCAGCAGCAAATGGTAAGTCTAAAGAAACGATAGTTGGTTTAACACCTTCTAAACCAGCAGCTTTTGCATTGAAGTTACGAGTTTCAGCTGCACATACACCTGTATCTAATGAAGGAACAACGATGATAAGTTGTTTGTGCCCTTGAGCTCCACCAACTACTACGTCACCTAAACCATCTGAGTTTACAACTGTAACTTCTGGTGCTTTATCACCAACATTTACTTCATTTCCTAATAACTCTACGTCTGTACCTTTGAATTTTGTAGTTGCCATTTTGGCTCCTTGTATTTGATTTTTATTTTTATAGCGACAGTTTACTTAATTCGGATAATTATTGTCTTAATTAGCTTATATCACTTCTTGTATAAGTTTCTCTTAAGCTTATAATACGCTTCTCGAGCTTACATGTAACTCATTGTGCGGTGTAAACATCTCTTTATTATACATCTCTACAGCTACTCTTCCTATCATTGCTGCATTATCTGAACAATATTTGAGTTCTGAGAGTAAAAGCGTAGCATTAAAAGGTGCTATTAATGTTTCTATTTGTTTTCGCAAGTATTGGTTTGCACTCGCTCCACCCACAATGGCGAACTGTTTAGGAGGATTTATTTTAAAATATTTTTTGAGTTTTTGGATCAGATGCGCTACTGCGATATGTTCAAATGACGCGGCGATATCTTTATAATCCTCAGACATAGCATCCAAAACTGCAAGTCTTACAGCATTTTTAAGTCCCGAATAACTAAAAGCGATTAAGGGAGACTGATGCAAAGGAATCGTAAAAGGATATCTTTTTCTATCTCCATCAACTGCTAATTTTTCGATTGCGGGTCCGCCAGGATAACCAAGATCCATCATCTTTGCCACTTTGTCAAAACTCTCTCCAAAGCTGTCATCACCAGTTGTTGCAACTACTTTCATCTCTTCGAAACTTTTTGCCTCTATCACTTGTGTATGTCCGCCGGAAACTAGCAAAACAGTCAAAGGAAAAGCCGTTTCTTTCTCAATAAAAAGTGAGTAGATATGTCCTTTGAGATGGTTTACGCCGATGATGGGGATATTTAAAGCAATACTCACCGCTTTTGCCATCGTCACACCTTCCACGAGTGTTACCGCAAGTCCAGGAGTTGTCGTCACTGCTACAGCTTTTAACTGACTAAAATATGGCGTACAAAGTTCTAAAATGCGAGGAAGCGCTTCTGCATGAAGACGAGAAGCGAGTTCAGGAACAACACCGCCATACACTGAATGCTCAATCTCTTGCGATATCTTTTTATGAAAAAGAAGCTTCCGTGTAGCGATCTCTGTAATAGCTATCGCGCTGTCGTCACACGAACTTTCTATGGAAAGAATCAAACTTCATCCTTTATTAATATATGCAAATACTCATACGTTGAAGTTGCTGTATGATTTCTGTTTTCTGTTTTATCTGCTTTAAATCTTTGATATTGAGTCATAGCTAAATCATATTTTCCATATTTGGACATAATTGTTTTCACATCCTCTTCACTCATCAGACCTTCATTGTTATAACTTAAAAAGATATATTTAAATTTTGCGTCTTTTATCAGCTCTTCAAAGCTCTCATGGACTGTTTTCTTTTTACAATAGTCAGAACGATTATACTCTCTCATCCCTGTCTTTCCTTGTGGAACAAACTCATCGTAGAGCGAAATTGTATTTAAGATATGATAGTTTGCGCTATATTGTCTTTCATTATACGGCGGATCAAGATACAAAATGTCACCTTCTATCTTTTTTATCAGCTCATTGCTGTCTTCATTAAACACGTTGTGATTATTTTCACTTTGACCAAATTCTGCGGATTGTAAGATCAGCTCTTTTGCCGCAGATTTTTTAATATGTTTTAAAAATGCCCCATAAACGGAAGCAGTGTTCGCAACTTTATCCGCACTTTCAATAAGAGAAGCAAGTAAAAAATAATACATATCATCATCTATCTCTTGACTCTCATGAAGCTCTTTTATCTTGATTCTAATCGTATCTATCTTTTGACCATTTGTATCACTAAAATATTGTCTCCCGCTTCCGCTTCCCATGCAATAATGTTGATATATAAATCCATCTTCCATGAGTGGTAAGCTGTTAAGCTTCTCAATATAATCCTCTTTTTTATCCAGTAATTTGGAGTTTTCTATATAGTTCTTATTTAAGACAAAACTATAATGCTCCAAATCATTACTGATAACACTTTTCACATCTTTTTTAAACGTCCTGCCGATTATTCCCGTTCCTGCAAAGATATCACAAAAAACTTTGTCTGTCAGATCAGTGCCTACCGCTTTTCTGACCTCATCTTCTATCCAAGATAAGAGTTTAAATTTTGAGCCTATGTAGTTCATTTATCTCTCTCTAATCTATAACCCACAAAGAATCGGTATTAAGATCATTAAACTTCATAAGTACCCTTCACCAAATCTACGATCTCTTCCCACTCGCCATATCCGCTTGCCGTGTTGATATGTCCAGCATCTTTTAAAACAATATGCTCTGCTAGGCGTAAAGCCCCTGCTAAACTCTGCGCCTCATCTTCACATAAATATGGATCATTTGTAGAGGTGATAAGTGTCACACTTTGTGCATTTAAGTCATTTGGAACTGTTAAAGGAAAAAAAGTGGAAAGTTCTTCTATCTTACATGTAAGGCTTGGCGGTGCAACTAAAAAGAGCTTTTTAATGTTCCTTTTTATCTTTTT
>CAISHH010000075.1 GCA_903885085.1 uncultured Campylobacterales bacterium | reverse complement strand
TATTTTATACGATATAACGTATAAAATTATCAAGAAAGTGATAATATCCTTATGTGGGTTTATTTCGAGATGAAAAAGTGAAATTTGAAGCTTAAAATGTGTTTGAAAAAGGAAGAGAAGAATTTTAAAGTTGTTTTGAGATACCAACTGGAAGGAGTGTAATTGTATCGGCATCGACTTGAAGATGAAACTCTTCATATTGTTTTGGCAAAGTTTTATAAACGATCTCATCATTATTTGGCAAAATAAATTTGATTATATTTAAGCCATTAAGCGGATTTTTTATTGTTATTGTTGCGTTGAGTGCAGAGTTTTTGATGAATTCTTTTTTAAGTTTGAACTCTTTCATTTGGGCTTCAATAGTTTTTACGTTAGTACCACTTCTCTTTATCTCTTCTTCGAGTTTAAATTTCAGATCATCGATATCAGCTTCAATAAGACTTAACTCACTTGTAATAACTGGTATTCTAGAATAGTCAATTATAAAATGGTTGTCTTCGCCACTGACAAGTCTGATGGTGATAGAGTTTGAAGCATAAATGATAAGATGATTTTTTACATGATCAATAACAACATCTTTAGCAAAGATACTGCCTCCAAGGCAAGTTCCGATTTCTGCGTAAGATGCATGTATTTTTCCGCCCTCAAGCGAGGTGACTTTCGCTCTGTTGCATCGAAGTGTTCCTTTATGTCTATTGATAATTGCATTTTTTGCAAAGATTATTGAATCCATATGTGTTGCCCCATCTACGACAAGATCCGTAGCTTCTAAAAGGGAATGTGCTCCTGTATGTCCACTGACATGTATACGTTCTGAGATGAGCTTTACACCCTCTCCAATACTGTCTTTGGTAATATCATTTTGTGAGATATAAACTTCTATATCGTTATCTTCTGTATCAGTAATTTTGGATTGGATGCGGTTTATTTTGTCTACTTTAAGGACATTACCGACCGAAATAGTATTGTCATGATAATCTATAAAACCTCGCTTTTTACTTTTAAGGATGAGCATATTTTCTTTTTCGATTACCTCTATAGACTCTTCATCTACCTTGAGATCCATGCTTTTTGTATCAAGTTCACCATGTTCTATCTGTTTTCCATAGCAGTTAAATCCATTGCATCCATAAACTGGTTTTCTGTACTCCACGATAAGTTCATCTATATCTACTTCAAAGAGTTGATGCTCTTGAGAGCTTTTATTCTTAAAAATAAGATTAAGATGGCTTTGGGTTGAGAGTTCAGGTTCAATTCCTTCAAAAAGTAAGATTTGAATAGGTTTGAGAAATTTCCCCATATATAAATATCTGACAAATTTTTTAAGATCTTCAAGCATCTCATTGTTGTGAAAATTTATCAATATTCTTTCTTTGACTTTGATTTTATTGATTTCACTGATAAGAAGTTTGTAGATTTCTACAGGTTTCATACTCTTATATGGAAGATGAGAATTAGGTAAAATAATAAGCTTCGGATGGGTTTTAAATTCATCGTATTTGACAACGTATTCAAGCTTTATGGTGCACGCTAAAATTTTGAAAAGTTCAACTTTGTAGACCTGATTGAGATTGATTTTCTCTGCAATCACATTATCTATATGATAAGAGTACTGCTCATAAAGTTCATCTGATATTTTAGTGTAGGACTCTTCGTCGGCATATTTTATATAGGTAACAACACCAAGTAAGTTGAAATCACAATTATCTAAGGGAGTATAGGTATTTGTAGCATACTCTTTTAAGAGTGAATCTATATTTCTAGTTAGCACATATTTGTTCATAGTATCTTTGGTGTTTTTCAAAATTTCAATAAATCTGTGTAATCATATTTTGCAAAGTCAAGATAGAGTTTTCCATTTTGTTGGATGATTCTTACATCATGATCTAGGGCATCGAAAAATCTTTTTTTGATAATCTTTCTTTGATAACTTTCTAGATCGAGTGATTTGAGATAAGTTTTGAGTTCCACATGTGAAAGATTCTCTTTCTCTTGTAAAATGTGCGTTTCTTCCATATCGCTAAGTGTTACTTCATGTACGGTTGTTGTTTTTTGCTCAAGCGTAAGCTGTTTGTTTATAAGTTCTAAAATATTTTTTAAATGTTCATCTTTTGTACTATAAACTTGTTCGATTCTATCTCTTTCTTCTCGTAACATATTTTCTTTATCTGTGATGAGTGAATCTATTTTCTTTTCAAGTTCTCTTATTTTTTGTTTTAAGTGATCATTTTCTTTTTTATAAAGTGCTAAGACCATCCCGACGGTTGTTTTCTGTGTCGCAAGATGCGTTTGTTTTTCTTGCTCTTTTTTTTGCTGATGAATCTCTTCTATTTTTTCTTCATCAAGGGAACTTTGCGCAATAATGATATAGGTCTGTCCATCTTCAATGACATAATGTAGTTTTTTGGATCTGAGTTTAGAATTAATAAGTTCTTTTGACATTTTAAACTGTTTGGAATATTCATCAATTGTAAAACGCATATTTTTCCTTATTTTAACAAAGAATTGAAATTTATATTTGGCGGATTTATTACGCCGGAGCGTCTAAGCCAAACGAGATAAGCGGCCCTGATTTTACCATGTTTGTCTTCAAATTCATGTAAAGAACTTCTTTTTAACTCTCTTTGAATCACTAATTCCTCAAAGTCAGGATGGGAACTCAAGAATTTTTCAAAAGATTCAAAAGCAGGTATCGAAGTGATAAGTGCTGAAGCAGTGACATTTTTTATTTGTAGATATCGTGCACAGTCATTAAGCCCATCACCTATATAATTGGTATGTCCCAAAATATCCGTAAACGGATAAACTTCTCCCGTATGAACAGCAACTTTGATTCCCAAAAATCCAACACGACGCTCTACGATATGTTCTGTAAAATAGATAAAATTCATACCTAAAATAACGCCATAGCCTTTGAGCCTAGGATTTAAAATACAGTAAAAGCCATCACCTGTAGGAACGATACCTTCTATCATTCTACTAAAACTCATTTGAGAATTATTCAAAAGTGTTTGCAACATCTTTATATAGCTCTTTGTAAGATAAGTAATAATATCGAACTGTTGCTGAGATGAATTATGCGAGAAACCGATGATGTCGATGAGTATGATGTCGGTGTTCATAATTTTTTTCAATGCTATATACCAATCTTTCCATAAAGGTCATGATTGTATCAGGAACTATCTTTATTTGAGATATAATTTCGCACTAGAATAAACAAGAGAACAGCCTTAACCAAGCGCCATAAGTACCAATAAAGATAACAAAGTAGTGAAAATGAAAGATAAAGTATTCGCAAAGCCAATTGAAAAACAATTTGAATTTGATGAAGAGGTCGCAGCCGTCTTTGATGATATGCTTTCTCGCTCTGTACCTTACTATAAAGAGGCGCAGGAGATAGCAAAACACTTTATATGTAAGCATATAAAAGAGGATTCCATTATCTATGATCTTGGTTGCTCAACGGCTTCTACACTCTTAAATATTGAAAGAGAGATAGATAAAAAAGGTGTCAGACTCATTGGGATCGATAACTCAAAAGCGATGCTCGAACAAGCTAAAAAGAAGATAGATATTTTTAACTCTAAAATTGAACTTTATGAAGGCGATATTTTAGAGTTTAAGTATGAAGAAGCGAGTGCTTTTATCAGCAACTACACGCTGCAGTTTATCCGTCCGCTTGTAAGAGAAAAGTTAATAAAAAAGATTTGTGAGAGCTTACATATAAGCGGTATCTTTATCTTTAGTGAAAAAGTGATCAGTGAACATAAACTTTTGAATAAAGAGATGATAGATTATTATTATGAGTTTAAAAAAGAGCAGGGATATTCGCAATACGAGATCATGCAAAAGCGAGAAGCTTTGGAAAATGTACTTATCCCTTACACTGAGTCAGAAAATATCAAGATGGCATTAGGATGCGGATTTTCACATTGTGAAACCATCTTTAGATGGAACAACTTCGCAACATTTATAGCAATCAAATAAAAAGCTCTTTTACCAAACATTGCCTTTTGGCTCTTCAAGAGGCTCTTTTGTTTTAAGGGCATCTTTTATATCTTTAAATTCGATAATATTTGCATCACAGTCTTTGTGGTAATACCCCTTAGAATCATAGTACTCACTACAGTCGTTGTAATAGGTGGCAGATATACCACGTTTGTTAACACATCCACTCAACATTAAAGCCAAAAAAGCAAGTAAAAAAATCATATATTTAAGCATGGAAGAATTGTATCCAAAATCTTTTAACCCGTAAATATTTTTTTACTATTATTGAAATAGATATGTTTTTAAATATTTAAGAACATTATAATATAACACACTGTAAGCTATTGTCATGAATTCTGTTGCACCTAATTTTAATATTTCATCACATAATGCATTTTTAGAGCTATTTCCTATCCCTTTTTTTCTTATGAAATGGGGAGTAGATGAAATGTTTTCTCAAGATAATTTATTTTTCAATACTGTGCTAAAGAGAGATTTTTCTTATCTTGAGAAACATTTATTCAATAACAACACTCTTGGAAATGAATTGAAAAGTGCACTTCAAGAGTTTTATACGACAGGAACTCCAGAAAAATTGGAAATTGTTCTTTATGATGACAATCTTAGTATAAAAGTTCTTTGTATGGCTCTAAGTAAGTTCATGTTTGAGGGTGCTGAGATGATTTTTGTAAATGTTATAGATATAAGTGCTTATGAAAAATTTCAGGTACATTCTTCAAAACTTATATCAGAAGTAAAAGACTTAGAACATGAGTTGCGTTCATCAAAACTTTTGATTGATAAGTATATCCCTATCTCTTCGACAGATCTTGATGGGACTATTGTTGAGTGCAATGAAGCTTTTTGCAACTTGACAGGATATGAAAGTGGTGAATTAATCGGGAAGAAACATAGTCTGCTAAAAGATAGGGCAACTGTGCCATCTGTATATGAAGATTTCTGGAAAGTGATTACCAATAATCAAACATATATCGGTGAATTGAAAAATCGAAAAAAAGATGGAACACCATTTTGGATAAAAACAAGAGTGCATCCAAAATATGCAAAAGATGGAACAAAGGTAGGGTATATTGCATTAAGAGAGGATATAACAAATAGAAAAAATTTGGAAGAAGAGGTGTTTATAGACTCTTTGACCAAAGTGTTTAAAAGAGATAAATTTAATGATTTTCTTGCAAAAGAGATAGCAGAATTTCATCGTTACTCGAAAGTCTCTTCTTTGATCTTGTGCGATATAGACCATTTTAAAAATGTGAATGACAAATATGGCCATCTTGTGGGTGACGAAATCTTGATAGATGTTACAAATGAGATAAAAAATTCTCTTAGAGAAAGTGATGTACTAGCGCGTTGGGGCGGTGAAGAGTTTATTGTACTTCTACCAAATACTTCAGAAAAAAATGCGCTTAATGTTGCAAATAAAATAGTAAAAAGTATAGCAGAGAAACGATTTAATACAGTAGAAAATATTACATTGAGCTGCGGTGTATCTGAGGTCAGTCCAAATGATACTTTAAATATCTGGTTTAAAAGAGTTGATGATGCACTTTATCACGCCAAAGATACAGGGCGTAATAGAGCTGTTTACATGTAAGCATTTTAGCGTGCTTTAAAACTTTCTTTACTCTTACAAAATTCTTGCAAAAAACATTCGCTATCACATTTTGGATTTTTTGCTGTGCAGATATATCTGCCAAACAAAACCATTCCCTGATGCAATGCATGAAGATCATTTTTAAATTTTTTAACCAGTGTTGCTTCTGTTTTAAGTGCTGTTTCATCAGAACTGAGTCCGAGTCTGTGTGCAACTCTAAAAACATGCGTGTCAACGGCCATGAGATTGGCACCAGTGTACTCTATCATCACAACATTTGCCGTCTTTTGGCCAACACCAGCGAGAGTGACAAGCTCTTTTGGATCCAGAGGAATTTCCCCATTATACGTTTCAACAACACGTTGAGCCATTTTTATAATGTTTTGCGCTTTATTGTTAAAAAAAGAGCAACTTTGGATGAGTTTTTTTACATCATTAATATCTGCAGAGCCTAAAGCATGGACATCGGGATATTTTAGAAAAAGTGCAGGTGTGATAAGATTAACTCTCTTGTCTGTACACTGTGCAGAGAGTGCAACGGCAATGACGAGTTCATACGCATTTTTATAATGCAGTTCTGTAATGGCATCATCGTAACGTTCAACAAATTTTTTATGGATTTCTAGAATTTCTTTTTTTGTTGTTGATTTCATGACCAAATTTTATCGAGATAAGCTAAAAAAAAGAGCATATTTTTTAGCTTATCTATGATAGAATAGACAAATTTTCTTTTAATATAAGGATTTGTTATGCTTATTTTTAGTTTTATTTCAAAACTTTTCAGTAAGACAAATAGCATAACTACCAGTTTTTTAGATGAGCAGGAAGTTGTAGATAAAACACTCTTTTATACGCTTTTGGATCTGAATGATTCTACAATTTTATTTTTTAATAAACAGAGTGGTTATATTGGTGCCAACGGAGCATTCTTTCAACTTTTCGGATTTAAAAATATTGATGATTTTAAAAATCGCTACGGAAGTATTAGAGAACTTTTTCTCTGTGAATCTGAAGAGATATTTACAGAAGATGACAAAAGTTGGATGGATTATATCCGCATCCATAAAAAAAATGCTCATTATGTCACAGCCAAGAGCAAAGATGAGCGAGCACTTAATTTTATAGTAAAAAATACAGTATACAAAAGAGAGAAAAATGAGCTTTATATTTTGGAGCTCAAAAATGTTACTGAACTTGAAGAGGCTAAAGCTAAAGCAAGTGATATTGAGGCTCTTAAGACAAAGATCCTCTCCAATATCGGACATGAGTTTCGCACGCCTATGAATGCTATCCTTGGCTTTTTATATCTTCTTGAAAAAAGTCATCTAACTCCTACTCAGGCAGAATATTTGAAGATGACAAACAACTCGGCGAAAAGTTTGATGTCAAATATAGAAGCTTTATTGGATCTGTCTCAGATGCAAAGCGGACGCTTGAGCCTCAATAATGTTGAATTCTCTTTGCTCGATGAGATAAAAGAACTTGTTACATTCTTTGTAGAAGAGGGCTACGCAAAAGGGTTACATATAGGTTTTTTTATAGACCCAAAAATTCCAAAGATGCTTGAAGGCGATGTCCATAAAATAAAGCAGATTATTAGCTCCCTTGTTCAAAATGCTATCAAGTTCACTGCAAGAGACGGTAAAATCATCGTAGAGATGAAGCTGCTCAAAAAAAATCCTAATGGCGGATGTAGCATAGGATTTAGTGTAAAAGATAATGGCAAAGGGATATCGGTAAACCGACTTTCAGAAATTACTCAGCCTTTTATCTCTTCAGATCAGCCAGATCAGAGACTTGGTGTTGGACTCAGCCTCTCTTATGGTTTAGTTGCCCTTTTGGGTGGGGAACTTAAAATCCAAAGCGAAGATGGCATCGGATCTGTCTTCTCGTTTTCACTCGACTTTAAACGATACAGTGGAACCTCTTTTGCAATGATTCCTCATAAAAATGTCAAAGTCTTACTTCTTGATGAGAGTAAAATCGATGATGCAAATCTTTTAACGACATATTTGCGCTCTTTTTCGATGGGTGCAACGAAGGTAAATATTATCAATCAAGAACTTTATAATGATATAGATGCTTTATATATTGTTGCATCACAGTCAAATCTTGTATGGGTGGCAGAACTTAGTCAATACTCTAAAAAAGTACCTGTAGTTTTTGTGCTTGCTATGGGAGAGTCTTTATGCAATGATCTTAAAAACATTGTAGATGAAGTTATAACGAAGCCTTTATTGCCGGCAAATCTTTTTGAACATCTTGATAAACTGTTGTTGCGTAGTGATGAGAAAAAAGAGATACCAAAACAGATTAAATCAGGGATGTTAGCTTTAGTCGTTGAAGATAATCTTATCAATCAAAGACTTATAAAAATTTTGCTTCAGGAATATAATATCAGTGTAGTAACTGCGTCAAATGGACAAGAAGCTGTTGATATCTGTAATCATAAAGATTTTGATATCGTTTTTATGGATATAGATATGCCAATAAAAGATGGAGTGATCGCAACAAAAGAGATTAAAGAACATCTTGTTCAAAATGGACATACGATGCCTATCATCGCAGTTACAGCGCTGGCGATGGAAGGCGATAGGGAAAGATTACTAAGAGAGGGTTTAGATGATTATCTTTCTAAGCCGCTCACAAGAAATAAATTAGATTTAATTTTAAATAAATATCTTTTAGAAATGATGGTGTAATATGCAGGGATTTAGTAAAGTAATCGAACAGTTTCCAGATCACGCTGAGGTTATCATAGCCTTCGCCAAACTTGAAAAACATCTATTTTTTATTTTAGATGACAATGGTGAATTCTTAGGTTGTAACTACTCAACTTATGAAGCTCTTGGATTTGCAACTTATGATGAGTTTTTGGACACATATAATAATGATATGACAAAACTTGTTGAACCAAAAGAGGGCTGTGTTGATGTCACTCATTATGATTGGATTCAACATATTGAAGAGGGGCAAGACCACTGTATCAATATCAAAAACAAAACTGGAGAGATTATTTCCTGTAGTTTGAGATTGCAAAGTTTTGCCTTAAACGGTGTTGTTTTACATCTCCTCTTGCTTGAAAACCAATTTATTATAGAAAGAGCTAAAAAAGCGCATGCATATTTTGAAAGTTTTAAAAAACAGTTTTTGACAAATATCTCGCATGAATTTAGAACGCCGATGAATAGCATCATCGGCTATACAGAACTTTTAAAAGATACGAGTTTAGATAAGCCTCAAAAAGAATATCTTCTAAATATAGATAACAGTGCGCATATGATGATGAGCAATATAGAAAATCTTTTAGAACTGATGCAAATAGAGAGTGGTGTTGCCCTCCAAAAAGATGTGCTCTTTAAACCTTTTGAAGAGTTCGAAAGACTTTCAAGCGAATACAGTGTTGTAGTGGAAAATCATAATCAGCAAATCTTTTTTCTGATTGATCCACATCTTCCTCAACTCATGCTTGGTGATTTTGACAAGATTAAAAGAGTTCTTGTAAATTTGATATCAAACGCAATAAAATATTCTAAAAATAAAGATGGTAAGATAATTGTAGAACTCAAAGCCAGATATAACAATGATCAAGTCATGGTGGAATATTCTGTGAGTGACAATGGGATTGGTATTTCTCAAGATAGAATGAAAAGTATATTAAGACCTTTTGCGGCTATTTATGATAAACAAAGAATAGCGCAGGAAGGGATAGGTATCGGACTAAATCTGTCTCATAAGTTGTTGACTCTTTTAAACTCTCAGTTAAAAGTAAAAAGTCAGCTTGGAAAAGGAAGTCGTTTTTATTTTGAGATTTTACATAAGATAGAAGAAAAAACTCCATATGAGTTTGTTCCTGGAACAAAAGTATGTGTTTGGGCAGAAGAGAGCGGTTCTGGTATACAGCTCAAAATACTTGAAAATTATCTCAAAAAGTTTGAGGTAGAAGTTATCGAGATTGATGGTTTGGCTCATAGAG
Source organism: uncultured Campylobacterales bacterium (assembly GCA_903885085.1). Taxonomy (GTDB): domain Bacteria; phylum Campylobacterota; class Campylobacteria; order Campylobacterales; family Sulfurimonadaceae; genus Hydrocurvibacter. The sequence continues at coordinate 9,058 of CAISHH010000075.1, read as the reverse complement.
AACTTAACAGTGCTACAGCATTTTTTATCTTGACTAATTATATCAGTCCCTCACGGGCAGATTCTATCAAAGCACACTATCCAAACTTACAAATCATTCAAGTCTGTCATAAAGATGCAAAAATGAGATGTGAGGCCGTTGCTGATAAGATAGAAGGATTTATAGTATTGCCTTTGTTGCCTAACAAACTCTATGATGTACTCAAAGTTATCTGGAAAAAGATTCCAAAAGAACAAATCAAGTATTCATCATTTAAGTCCTTAGATTCCAATTTGTATACGGCAAAAATTTTAGTGGCCGAAGATAATGAGATCAATCAAAAGCTCTTAAAAACTATTCTTGAACAAAAAAATTACAATGTTTCAACAGCTCTCAATGGACAGATTGCCATTGATATGTTCTTAAAAGAAGATTTTGACTTGGTATTGATGGATATAGATATGCCGGTTATGGATGGGATCGTCGCAACCAGACTGATTAAAGAGTATGATAAAAAACGAAGAGTTTTTACGCCAGTCATTGCTCTAACTGCACATGCTCTTTCAGGAGATAGAGAGAGAATACTTAGTGCAGGTTTGGATGCACACTTAGCAAAGCCAATTGACAGAGAGTTCTTGCTTCAAGTGATCGATCGATATTTAAGCGAAAAATTTATGACAAAGAGCACGATAGATAATTTTGTTTAATAATTGTTAGTATAATCCTATTAAAATACTTTAACTAAGAAAAAAAGGGAATAGATGAATTTAGTACAAAGAGTTTTAAGTTCTGCGGTATTAGTTGCAGCAACATTAAGTGCAAACACATTGGTAACTGTAAATGGTAAGGCTATTACTTCAGATGAAGTCAATGAAGCTTTAATGCAAGCAACTCAGGGAAGATTCACATCTTTACCTCAAGACAAACAACAAGAATTGGGTCAGCGTATTCTTCAAGAAATGGTGATGCAAGAGGTTGTTTATGATGATGCTAAAAAGCAAGGTATAGAAAAAAGTAAAGAGTTTAAAGATGAATTCACAAAAGTGAGTGAACAAGTTAAAAAAAGATTGGCAGTTCAGATCTGGCAAAAGAAAGTCGCTGATAAAGTGAGTGTAACAGACAAAGAGATTAGTGATTATTACAACAAAAACAAAGCTGAATTCCAAGAAAAAGACAGTGTTCATGCGTATCATATCCTTGTAAAAACGGAAGATGAAGCAAACAAAATTATCAGCCAACTGAAATATTTAAAAGGTGCTGATTTAGAAACTAAATTTATGGCTTTAGCTAAAACAAGTTCGACAGGTCCTTCTGCTCCAAAAGACGGGGATTTAGGTACATTTGCTCAAGGTCAGATGGTACCAGCTTTTGATAAAGCAGTATTTAACATGACAGTAGGAACTATCACGACAACACCTGTAAAAAGTGAATTTGGGTACCATATTATTTATTTAAAAGAGAAAAAACCAGCGCGTATGTTGGCTTTAAGTGAAGTAAAAAACTTTATAGCACAACGCCTAAAAATGGATAAGTTTAAAACTGTAGTTCAAGCGAAAATGCAAGACCTACAAAAAACTGCGAAAATTGTTCCAGCAAAAAAATAATAGTTCTCTCTCTTGCATCGAAAAGTTTCTTTTCGGTGGAAGATCTTTTTATGTCAAACGTGATGATCTCCTCGATCCCTATCTCAGCGGAAACAAATACAGAAAACTCTACGCTCTTATCAATACTCGAAGCGAAAATCTTACCAAAATAATCTCTTACGGTGGTACTCAGTCTAATGCTATGCTTTCTCTTGCTGCACTGTGTAACAAAAAAGGCTGGATCTTTGAATATTACACAAAACCTCTGCATATAAAAGAAAATTCAGACTCCAACTACGCTCAGGCACTTTCTCTTGGTATGTCTCATAAAGAGTTGGATGATGATTTGTATCGAGATTTTATAGCAACATTAACTTTGAATTTGGAAGAAAAAACTTTTGTAGTGCATCAAGGTGGAGCAGATAAAAGCTCAAGAGCTGGAGTAGAAGAGTTAGCAAAAGAGATACTTGAATCTGACTTACATGCGAAGCATCCTGCGGGCATAAGAAGTCTAGCAACTCCATCAGGAACTGGAACAACGGCTCTCTACCTGGCTCTTGCATTACCAGAGTATAAAGTCTATACAACACCAACTATTGGGGATAAAGCCTATCTTTTAGAGCAAATGTCAGCATTAGAGAAAGTACCGAATAATTTAATAATCTTAGAATCTGAGAAAAAATACCATTTTGCAAAGCCATATAAAGAGTTTTTCGACTTACATGTAAGGCTTGTAGAGACGGGAATAGTTTTTGATTTGGTATATGCACCAAAACTTTGGAAGATGTTGTTGGAGCAAACAGATGAAGAGATACTGTACATTCACAGTGGCGGAACCACCGGAAATGCAAGTATGTTGGAGCGTTATAAGTATAAAGGTTTAGTTTCTATCTAAACCATTTAGGTCAGTAAATGCCTCTTTAACACGTTCTATAAGTGTCTCTTGTCCAGCTCTTAACCATTTTCTTGGATCATAATATTTTTTATTTGGTTTCTCTTCACCCTCTGGATTTCCGATTTGACCTTGGAGATAATCATGGTACTTCTCAGCGTACTCTTTGACACCAATCCAAGTCGCCCATTGTGTATCTGTATCGATGTTCATTTTGATAACGCCGTAGCTTATCGCTTCTTTTATCTCTTGCGGCGTTGAACCGCTTCCACCGTGGAATACAAAGTTTACAGGTTTTTCAGCAGTATTGAACTTTTCTTGGATATATTTTTGAGAGTTATCTAGGATTTTTGGAGTCAAAACAACATTTCCCGGCTTATAAACACCGTGAACATTTCCAAATGAAGCCGCAATAGTGAATCTTGGGCTGATAGAAGAAAGTTCTTCATAGGCAAATGCCACTTCTTCAGGCTGAGTGTAAAGTAGAGCATTATCAAGGTGAGAATTATCTACGCCATCCTCTTCGCCACCTGTAACACCAAGCTCTATCTCCAAAGTCATTCCGATCTTATCCATACGTTTAAGATACTCTTTACAAATAGCAATATTTTCTTCTATCGGCTCTTCTGAAAGGTCAAGCATGTGAGAGCTAAAAAGTGGTTTTCCAGTTGCTTTAAAATGCGCTTCACTTGCATCAAGTAAACCATCTATCCAAGGAAGAAGTTTCTTCGCTGCATGATCTGTATGCAGGATAACAGGAATGCCGTATGCCTCAGCCATAAGATGCACATGTTTGGCGCCTGAGATAGCGCCGACAATCGCTGCTTTTTCATTTTCGTTGCTTATACCTTTTCCGGCATAATAGCTCGAACCGCCATTTGAAAATTGGATAATAACAGGAGAATTTACAATCTTTGCAGCTTCTAAAACGGCATTGATAGAATCTGTGCCAACAACGTTTACAGCAGGTATAGCAAATCCTACCGCTTTAGCGGCATTGTAAACTTTACTGACATCATCACCGGATAATACACCAGGTTTCACTAAATTTAAAATACGTGTACTCATATCTATCAACCTTATTATTTTATGGTTAGATTGTACTAAATTCTTCTTTTAATATAGCTTTCGATGTGCTACAATAATGCCCAATGAAATAAATAGGGATGTAAAATGCTTGCAACTGTAAAATCAAAAATCATATTTTCTACTATCGCGATTAGTCTACTTGGTATTTTAGGGATTTATATCTATCTTTCGGCTACATTTAATGCCTTTTCCAATCAAACAGCTCAAAAATCTTTACAGATGTTGAGTGATTCTGTTTTTCAAACACTTTCAAGAAGTATGATTTCCGGAGATCCAGCCGTTGTTAACGATACACTTAAAGAATCACAGCATATTATCACTGGACTTGATAATATCAGTGTTGCAAAATCTTCAAAAGTGATCGAGCTTTTTGGACTTGCTGATAAAGTAAGTCAAGACACTGCAGTGCTTGATGTCTTTAATGCTAAAAAATCAACTACTATTGAATTACAAAATCCTCATCATGCAATACGTCTCTTAAAACCTCTTATAGCAGATGAAAAATGTCTTCAGTGTCATGGTAATGTCCAAAAGGGGGATGTGTTGGGTGTTATGGATATGACAGTTTCATTAGAGGGAAATGATGCTGAGATCAAGCATACTCAGGTGACTCTACTCCTTTATTTACTGGCAATATGTTTTGTTTTCGTAGCTATTGTGATTTGGTTTTTTTCCAAGGCTGTTATCTCTCCACTTGAAGATCTTGGAAACCGTGCACACTCTTTGGTAGAGGGTGACAAAGATTTGACAAAACGTATCCAAGCTTCAGGCAAAGATGAGTTTGCATATGCCGCGTCATCAGTGAACAGTTTTATACAAGTTGTCCAAGACACTGTAAATGAAGTTAAAAATCTTGGTGATAAAAATACTTCTATAGCAAGAAATATGTCTGACCAAGCAGAATTGATCAACAAAAGTATCTCAAAAGAGCGAGATATCGTAAACCAGACAACACAAAAAACAGGTTCGATTAAAACGATATTAGGTCGATCGATTGAAGTTACAAAAGAAACGCAACAGCATATCTCATCAGCAAGTACAGAGCTTTTAACAGCAAAAGATGCGTTAAGCAGTCTTGTTTATAAAGTAGATCAGTATATGGAAGTTGAAACTGAACTTTCACATCAGCTTGAAGGTCTGAAAAATGATGCGAGCAATGTAAAAGATGTTCTCAACATCATCAAAGATATTGCAGATCAGACAAACCTTTTAGCATTGAATGCGGCCATCGAAGCAGCGCGTGCGGGAGAACATGGTCGTGGATTTGCCGTTGTAGCAGATGAGGTGAGAAAACTTGCAGAACGCACGCAAAAAAGTCTTATGCAAATAGAGATCAGCATAGGAACAATCGTTCAGTCTATCAATGATGTGAGCGATAGTATGGGACATAACGCGTCGAATCTATCGGCTTTGACAGATATCTCATCTGATGTTGAAAATAAGATCAATATCACTTCTGATGCGATGAATTATTCACTCGAGGTAGCCGACAAATCTTTTGATGATATGCATGAGATAGTAAAAAATATCGAGTGGATTATTGAGAAAGTCAATCAGATAGATGAGTACTCAAAACAAAATGAAAATAGTGTCAATATGATAGACAGTGAATCTACAAAACTTTTAGAAGTCGCCAATTCACTGAAATCAAGAATTGATGAGTTTAGAAGTTAGAAGATATGAATCGCAAGCCATAGAGTTTTTTGATCTGTAAAAAAAACTCTATGAACAGTTTGTGCTGATATAAAAAGATAATCTCCAGTTTTTAAAAGCTGTGCAACGCCTTCTACTTCTAAAATTGCTTCACCTTCTAGCAGAAGAATCCATTCATCTTGTTCTTGTTGATAACTCTCTCCACTTATGACAGAGTTTGAGTTTATAAGCTCAATCTTGATATTTTTATGCTCTAAAAGAGTGTTAAATGTCTCACTGCCAGCTTTGGGTTTTATACAATTTTTGAATATATTGTTTTGTAAGTTTATTGGTATCATATTACTAGGCTCTCCATATATTGATATTTCTTTGATAATAAAAAACTATTTCGGTTAAAATAAATAGATTTTTTAAGTATAAAATCACTAGAATACCAGATGCAAACTATTATTTCCATATCGGCATTTTTAATCACGTCTATGATACTTTTTGTTTTGGTTCGATATTCAAAAGTTATTGGTATAAATGATGTTCCAAATGAGCGTAGCGCACATAAGAAGATCACTCCTCGTAGCGGTGGTATAGCGATCTTTACTGGTTTTATAACTACGCAGTTAGTGCTCAATTTTGATCATTTAGCTACATACAGTTATATTTATATTGCTACTTTTCTTATTTTCATTATAGGTTTTTTGGATGATAAATTTGATGTTTCACCTCGATGGAAATTTCTTGTTATCTTTTTTGCGACGGTCATTCTTTACATGAATGGTATAGAGATTTCTTCAGGTGGAGTATACTTTGGCTACCATCTTGTTTTACCTTTAGTATTGGTTCTTCCTTTTACCTTCTTTGCTATTGCCGGTTTTACGAATTCTATGAATCTTATGGATGGACTCTCAAGTTCAATTGCCATGATCATCTTATCGACTTTTTTGGCGGTCGGTTGGTTTAATGATGATACTCTTATGATCACACTTTCAGCTTCGCTGATGGCATCTATCGTCGCTTTTCTTCTCTTTAACTGGCATCCTGCAAAGATCTTTATGGGTGACAGCGGTTCACTTACTATAGGATTTGTCATCGCTTTATTAAGTGCTTTATCTCTCAAGTATATAACACCTCCAGCTGTTATGTTTATCATTGCTCTACCACTTTTAGATACTTTTATAGTTATGACTAGACGTATACAAAGAGGACGATCTCCATTTAGTGCGGACAAAAATCATCTTCACCATTTGCTGCTCAATCTTAAAGGAGATGTACCTTTTGTTGTCATTTTGCTCGCATCGATCCAGTTGGTGTTTAGTATTATAGGATTTCAGCTTCATAAGGCAAATGATATTACGTTATTATTTCTTTTTGCTTTACTCTTTTATGTATTTTTACAGCTTTTTGATCCAAGGCTCAGACGTCGAACAAAACATAAAAGCCCACATATTAGAGCCCAACACTTGAAAGATAAACATCAACCAAACACAAAGGAAACAAATGTCTAAAGTAGCACTCATCACAGGAATCACAGGACAAGATGGTTCATACCTTGCAGAATTTTTACTTAAAAAAGGCTATATCGTTCACGGTATGAAAAGAAGAAGTTCACTTTTTAATACAGATAGAATCGATCATTTATATGAAGATCCACATGTTGAAAATAGAAATCTTATCCTTCACTACGGCGACATGACAGACTCTATGAATATCACACGTATTATCCAAGAGACTCAGCCAGATGAGATCTACAACTTAGCTGCTATGAGCCATGTTGCAGTTTCCTTTGAAACACCCGAATATGTTGCAAACGCAGATGGTACAGGGACACTTAGAATCCTTGAAGCTGTAAGACTTTTGGGCTTAGAGAAAAAAACTAAAATCTATCAAGCTTCTACATCAGAACTTTTTGGAAAAGTACAAGAAACACCGCAAAGTGAGACAACACCTTTTTACCCAAGAAGTCCTTATGCAGTGGCGAAGATGTATGCTTACTGGATCACAGTAAACTATAGAGAAGCTTACGGTATGTTTACATGTAACGGTATTCTTTTTAACCATGAATCTCCAGTTCGTGGAGAGACCTTTGTAACAAGAAAGATCACTCGCGCCGCTTCTAAGATAGCTTTAGGACTTCAAGATAAACTCTATCTTGGAAATCTTGATGCAAAACGTGACTGGGGACATGCAAAGGATTATGTACGTATGATGTGGATGATCCTTCAAGCTGACGAGGCTGAAGACTGGGTTATCGCGACAGGACAAACTACAACAGTTAGAGACTTTGTAAAGATGTCATTTGCTTATGCTGGCATAGAACTCGAGTTTAGAGGTGAAGGCGTAGATGAGAAAGCTTATGTGCTCTCTTGTTCAAACCCTGAGTACCAAGTAGAGATCGGTAAAGAAGTAGTAGCTGTAGATCCGAGATATTTCAGACCGACAGAGGTTGATCTTCTTCTTGGTGATCCTACAAAAGCTGAGACAAAACTAGGCTGGAGCAGAGAATACAAACTCGCAGAACTCGTAAACGATATGATGAAATCAGACCTCAAACTGATGACAAAAGATGTTTACTTAAAAGAGGGCGGATATCAGACTATGAGTTATTACGAATAATGAACAAGACCTCTAAAATCTACATCGCTGGCCATCGTGGTTTGGTGGGAAGTGCCATTGTAAATAACCTTACATATAAGGGTTATACAAATCTCATTTACAGAACTCATGCGGAACTGGATTTAACTAACCAGCAAGCAGTGGCAGAGTTTTTTGAAACAGAGAAACCTGAGTACGTCATCTTAGCCGCTGCAAAGGTCGGCGGGATTGTGGCAAACAACACTTACAGAGCAGACTTCATCTATGAAAATCTCCAGATTCAAAACAATATCATCCATCAAAGTTATCTTCATAAAGTGACAAAACTGCTCTTTTTAGGTTCTACATGTATCTATCCAAAAAACGCTCCTCAGCCTATGGGTGAAAACTGTTTACTCACAGATACACTTGAGTACACAAACGAACCTTATGCCATAGCAAAGATCGCTGGTATCAAGATGTGTGAGAGTTATAACATCCAGTACGGCACAAACTTCATAAGCGTAATGCCGACAAACCTTTACGGACCAAACGACAACTTTGACCTTGAAAAATCGCATGTACTTCCTGCTATGATCCGCAAGATCCATCTAGCAAAACTTCTCAATGAAAAAAATTATGATGCAGTTGTAAAAGACTTACATGTAAAGAGTATAGAAGAAGCAAAAGCATATCTGGCAAAGTTTGGTGTGGATGAAAATAGAGTCGAGATCTGGGGCAGTGGAAAACCGATGAGAGAGTTTTTATGGTCTGAAGATATGGCAGATGCTTGTGTGTTTATCATGGAAAATAGAGATTTTAAAGATACTTACGAACTTCAAAACGGTTCAAATGACACATGTACTCCAAATAGCATCACAACTGAGGAAATAAGAAATACTCACATCAACATCGGTACGGGTGTAGATATCAGCATAAAAGAACTCGCAGAACTTATAAAAGAGATCATAGGTTTTAAAGGGGAACTTTACTTCAACATCGACAAACCTGATGGCACGATGAAAAAGCTCACAGATGTCTCTAAACTCCACGCTCTTGGATGGAAACACACAGTAGAACTCCAAGAGGGAATCAAAAAAATGTACGGATGGTACTTACATGACTAACATTATCCTTTGTGGCGGAAACGGTACACGTCTTTGGCCTATCAGCCGAATATAATGAACCCCTAAAATCAAACCAGTAAAATCTATTTTTTAATTCCAAAACGCTAGAATAAAATACGGAATATATAGGGATTAAGAAATGAGCATCAAACGAAAAATATACAGTGCTG
>CAISHH010000074.1 GCA_903885085.1 uncultured Campylobacterales bacterium | reverse complement strand
GGCGTGCTCTCTCTCTAACATAGTCTTTCTAAAGCCTATAAATAGGAGTTTTAAATATTATTAATTTTAAAATGTACCTTTTTGTTTTCGCTTAAAGATAACTTATTACTTAAAACTCAAACTCTTTTATTAAATCAATAAGTATATTTTCATTAATACTCTCTATTTGTGATTTATCATAGATAGTGAGTAGATACACGGTATCATCTATCTTCAAATAATAGTAAATTCTATAACCTGCACTTTTACCCTTATTCTTATTAGCATTTGATAATCTAACTTTAAAGAAATTAATTTTTATATTTGTAGCAGTTGAGTGATAGTCATTAAAATTATTAACAAAATCTTCTAAATCATTTTTTAAAAGATTAAATTTTTTTGATAGTTGCTTAGATTGCTTATCAAAGAGTGATGATGTTTCAAAGTTCACTAAATAACTTTTGTATAGGTTGAGTTTTACCTTGCTTTACTTCATTCATTGATTGATTAATCTCATCAGCGATTTGACACTCTTTTTTATACAAGATTTTATTTAATGCAAGTTTTAACTCATCCTGAATATTGATACCTTTTTTTATCATCTCATTATATAAATTATCTTCAACTTGAAAATGTATAGTTTGCATAATAAACTCCTTAGATATAAACTTTATAAAATTATATCGTTTTTAGTTCAATATCATCTAAATTAATATTTTTGATTAATCCGATAAAAGAATAAATCTCTCACTTGCTACCACGCTTTTAAATCATCGCATTACTTTAGATAAGATTAAACTTAGTTAGATTAATTATTGTTTGATTGTTTCGTGTTTTAGGGAGTTTTTGAGGGGTTATTAGATGAGGTTAGATTGTGAGTTGGTGGAGACGTGCGGTATCGAACCGCAGTCCAAAACCAAGCGACTCCTAACGTCTACATGCTTAGAGAAGTTGTTTGAATTTAATCTTGCTTCACACTACTTGCAAAGCTACACAAGACGAGCCTCTAAGTTCATTTTAGGAAGAGACGAGCCTAAAATATATCTGCATAAAGGGTGATACTTCGAGTCCTACTTATCCAGAGTCCATAGGTGAAGCAGCCCGCCTCCGAAGAGGGGATTAACTTATGCTACTGCGTAAGCTGGGCGGTAATTTGTGTTGTTTGCGTTTAAGCAAGTTTGAGCCGCGTAACGGAAATGCTCAGTCCGGCATGCAATTAAAAGCGACCTGATCCTGTCGAAGCCATGTCGTCCCCATTGGGTGAAATTGTACCCAAACTTTTGGGAGTTTGGGTAAATAGATTTAGCCAGCCATATTCATTTTGATAAGAAGATCGCTTCCTGTTTCTTCAACAAAAAAGTTGTGTTTTCCACACCATTCATCGTTCATGAAGTTTTTACGCTCATTTGCAAAAAGAAGTGCATCATCTTTATTATCAAAACTAGTTTCAGCCTCGTGACCACTTTTTTTAAAACATCCACATTGTTTTTCTACGATTACTGTATACATAATTGTCCTTTATATTTTCACGAATTATAAATAATCAATATTAAAGTTAAAAGTGTGGATTATGCAAGAGGCTTACATGTAAGGAGTTGTAAAGCTTACACCCACAGGGCACTCCGCATGTAAGAAAAAAGAGTTTAAGAGTTGATCTCGTTTTTGATGATGCTTGCTAGTTTTGAACACTCTTCTATTTTTTGCGAGTAGCTAAGATTTTCTCTTAAAAGAATGTCGATAAATGCAGAACCAACGATAACGCCATCAGCACCTTTGACTTTATCTTTAGCTGTTTTTTCATTCACACCGAAACCGACAAAGGCAGGAGTGTCTGTCACTTCTTTTATGGAAGTGATAAAAGGTTGAAGATCTTCAGCTTTGCCAGAACCTGTAATACCTGTATAAGCCACCATATAGATAAACTTTTTCGCATCTTTTACGATCTTAGCGATACGCTCTTTTGAGTCCGTCGGAGCGACAAAAGAGATGTTGGCAACATCATTAAGATCAAAGATGTTTTTATATGTAAGTGTTTCTTCATATGGAAGATCTGGGATGATGAGTCCGCTTACATGTAAAGCTTTTGCTTCTTGCAAAAGATCATCTATTCCATATTGGTAAAATGGATTGAAATATCCCATCCATAAAGTATCTACTTTATCACCGATTTCTTTTGAGATATCTAAAACATCTTGGAAGTGAAAACCATTTTCTAGTGCGATATGATTTGCTTTTTCTATGACGGGACCATCTGCGACAGGATCAGAAAAAGGAACTCCAAGTTCTACGGAATCGACACCGCTTTGTCCAAGAGCAAGGGCGAGGTCTACACTAAAAGATTTTTCAGGGTAACATGAAGTTATGTAAGCGACTAATTTTTTCAAATTTTTTCCAAATCGGGTAATTTTAATAGGGAGAACTCTATTTTTGAGAGTTCATTATCGAGCTTGAGATCATCATTCCATTTCTCAAACATATCACTGATATTTAAAAGCCAAGTGATAACCTCTTCATTTGCTGGACCCTCTTCATTGCGAAGTGTTTCTAGGGCATTTTCAACAAAAGTCGAAAGTCGAATCATCGATTCAAGTTTTAAAAAGGAGGAAGCAGATTTTAGGTTGTGAAATATTCGAAAAAGTTCATTGATATCGTCTTTGTACTTATTTTCTTTTGAAAGATTGACAATAAGTGGTTCCATGATATCAACCATCATTGAGTAATGTTCCAAAAATTCGTCAACTATTTCAAAGTCGAAGTTCGCTTCTAATTCTCTTCTTGCACCCATATCGTGATAGTTCTCCTATATTGCTTTGGATTATATCATTTTTTGGTTAAAATCTCTTTAGTGAAATTTACCGAAAAAGATTGTGAAATGAAGAAAAAAATGACTATTTCTAAGATACTAAATGCCAAAGGTGAAAAGCCTTTAGTGATGATCACAGCTTACGATGCACTCTTTGCAAAATTGTTTGAAGAGAGCGCGGATATTCTCCTTGTGGGCGATAGTCTCAATATGAGTTTTGCAGGTAAAAGTGATACTCTGAGTGCGACTTTGGATCAAATGATTTACCATACGAATGCGGTCTGTACGGGGGCAAAAGAAAGTTTTGTGATTTGTGATATGCCTTTTGGAACGTATATGTCAAAAGAGCAGGCACTTTTCAATGCCGTAAAAGTTTTTCAAGAAACTCCTGCTGATGCTGTAAAAATCGAGGGTGGGGCAGATAAAGCAGAGATCGTAAAATATCTGACATCCAATGGTATCGCAGTGTGCGGACACATCGGTTTGCTTCCTCAGTCTGTTCGCAGTGAGGGCGGCTACAAAGTCAAAGGCAAAGATGAACGAAGTGCCATGAGTCTTGTCAATGATGCAAAAGAGATCGAACTTGCAGGTGCATTTTGTATCGTCATCGAAGGAGTCAAAGCGGATGTGGCCGCGTTAGTGAGCGCAAGTGTCGGAGTTCCTGTCGTGGGCATAGGCGCAGGACATGGAGTAGATGGACAAGTCCTCGTTTTTTCCGATATGCTAGGTCTTTTTGAAGAGTTTACTCCAAAATTTGTCAAAAAATATCTCGATGGTGCGACACTCGTTAAAGATGCCGTTGCAACATACGCTAAAGAAGTTGTATCAAGGGAATTTCCAAGTGAAAAATACACTTATTAAGAGGCTTTGATGGAACGTATAGTAGAGATTGAGCGATTTAGTGCAGATGAGGCCAGTGAGATCACGCTTCGTCCAAGCGCATGGAATGAGTATATCGGTCAAGAACAGATCAAAAAAAATCTCTCTGTTTTTATAGAGGCAAGCAAGATAAGAGCTGAAGCGCTTGACCATACGCTTTTTTATGGACCTCCGGGACTTGGAAAGACTACGCTCGCCCTTATCATCGCAAATGAGATGAATGCAAATATTAAAGTAACAGCCGCTCCGATGATAGAAAAAAGTGGTGATTTAGCGGCGATTCTTACAAATCTAGAAGAGGGCGATATCCTTTTTATAGATGAGATTCACCGTCTTTCTCCTGCTGTTGAAGAGATACTTTACTCTTCAATGGAGGATTTTCGTATTGATATTATCATTGGAAGCGGACCAGCGGCGCAGACAGTAAAGATTGATCTTCCGAGATTTACACTCATCGGTGCAACCACGCGTGCGGGGATGCTTTCAAATCCTTTGCGTGATAGATTTGGGATGAATTTTCGTATGAATTTTTACTCAGATGATGAACTCTCACGCATCGTCATGCAAGCTTCAAAGAAACTGGATAAAGAGATAAAAAGTGACGCGGCACACGAGATAGCAAAAAGAAGCCGTGGAACTCCACGTATTGCACTTAGACTGCTTCGCCGTGTAAGAGATTTTGCCGAAGTGGCAAATGAGCGACACATCGAATTTAGTCGAACGCAGTATGCCCTCAACGAACTGGGAATCAATTCACACGGTTTTGATGAGATGGACATTCGACTTTTAGAGCTTTTGGTAGCTTCAAAAGGGAAACCTATCGGGCTTAGTACCATTGCCGCGGCGCTGAGTGAAGATGAGGGGACAGTCGAAGATGTATTTGAGCCTTATCTTATTGCAAACGGTTATCTGGAACGTACGGCAAAAGGCAGAGTCGCCACACACAAAACGATCGATGTTATAAAATTTAAAAATCAACAAGAGAGTCTTCTTTCATGAAACCACAACACCTACTCATCGTACTTTTTGGGGGCGCACTTTATTGGATGTATCGCCTTTATGAACCATTTTTGCTCACTATGCTTATTGCTGCACTTTTGGCAATCTCGACAGCAAATATACAATGTTACTTTACAAATATAACCAAGTCTAGATTTTTTGGAAGTATGCTCTCTACTTTTTTACTTGCACTGCTCTTTTTTGCGCCGCTTGGGTATTTCTTAGCTAGCTTTTCTATACAGCTAAACAATATCGATCCAGCGATCATCACACAGGTAGAAAATTCGATGCAAAATCTCCTTGATAATCCACCTGCATCTTTGTTATTTTTAAAACCATATGTAGACAATATGATTCAAGATTTCCAACTCAAAAACCTTGCATCCACGGCAGTTTCTTATGCAGGAACTATCGGTTCATACAGTGCGGGATATATCAAAAATGCACTTTTAGTGATTGTATTTTATTTCTTTTCTCAGTACAACGGGGAAGCAATTATCGCATTTGTAAAAAAAGTGGTGAAGCTTGAAGAGGATGACAATAAACTTTTAACATACGAACTTTCTTCGGTCATGAGCACTGTTTTTTACTCTATTCTTGCAACGGCGATGTTTGAGGGTGCATTATTTGGTGTTGCTATCGCGTTGATGGGTTATAACGGTATTTTATTTGGGATTATGTACGGTTTTGCATCACTGATTCCAGTTGTCGGAGGCGCTTTGATGTGGGTGCCTTTTGCGGCTTATGAATACAGCTTCGGTAATACAAATGGAGCCTTGTTTATTGCTATTTATTCAATAGTGATAATATCGATCATCGCTGATACTTTCATCAAGCCTCTCATTATTCGGGAGATCAATATCCGATTTATTAAATCAAATATGCAGTTAAATGAGATAGTTATTTTCTTCGCAATTTTAGCAGGACTTGCTACTTTTGGATTTTGGGGGATGATCCTCGGGCCTGCAATTACTTCATTTTTCTTGGCACTGCTCAAGCTCGTTGAAGCAAAATCAACAGTACAGTAAGAGAAATTATTTTTTATAGATCTCTGGATAATCGTTTTTCCAGCGTCTATGAACCCAAAACCATGGTTTTGGATTTTTGAGTATCTCTTGACTTAGCCATGCTGCCTCCATCTGCGTTGTAACGAGTATATCATTCTCAATATCGTCAGTTCGAGGAGAGACAATCTCTTCGTAAACTTTGATCGTATAGTTTTCATCATTTTCATCTGGGTGGATAAGTATTGGAATGAGTGCAACATCAAACTTCCTTGCAAAATAAGCAGGTGATTTGAGCTGAAGCGTCATATGATTTAAAAATTCTACACCAACTCCATCGTGTGTATTGACATTGATATCCATTAAAATAGCGACCGCTTTTTTCGCACGAAGCCTTTTGACTACATCTTTTGCCGCACCACGTTTTTCTGCATAGTCCATCTTCCATTTTACACGCGAAGCGAGAAGATAGTTGTTGAAATGTTCATTTTTCATCCCCTTGTATACGACCATAAGTGGTTCAACACAGGCACTGAGCATCTGGGCACCAAGCTCCCATGCACCATAGTGTGCAGTCACGAAAATGATAGGACGATTTTGCGCTTGAATTTTTTGGATAATCTCTAAATTTTCAAATTTTACTTTTTTGGCAATATCTTCAACCGTATAGTAATGTCCCTCTAAAGTATATAAAAAGTTTAGCAAAAGAGATTTGTACGAGTATCTTGTAATCTCTTCTACGAACTTATCATCAAGTTCCTTGCCATAGACAAACTCTAGATTTTGCTTTACGACTTTTGTATATCTTTTACTAAGAAGATAAGCGATATTTGCAAGTGAGATAAAAAATGCCCGTCTGACTTTTTTAGGTAGCAGCATTAAAAATTTTTCAAAAACTAAAAAAAAGTAAAAACCTATCATTGTAAAAGCTCCTTTGCTTTGTCTATAATGTTTTGTGGGGAGATGTTTTTTATCGACAGATCATTTTTATTTATGTGAAATATATCTACCGCTGAATCTGAATGGATAGCGATATTTTGAACAGTTGGATAGATCATCCTCTCATTCGTTGGTCCAAAGAGTGTAATGGAAGGGATATTGTAAGCCCATGCCATATGTGTAGGACCCGTATCATTGCCGATGACAAGTTTTGCATGAGAGATAAGTGCGCACAGTTCTTGAAGACTCAGTTTTGGAGTTATTTCCGCATTGTTTGAATTGGCTGCGATAAACTCTGCATCACTTTTTTCTTTTTCATTTCCCCAGACAAGGTAAGTCTTGCATGTCAGAGTATTGCAGATATCTAAAACTTTCTCTTTTGGATAAATCTTACTTTCCCATGAAGCACCGATTACAAAAACACAGTATTCATCTTGTGTGAATGGAAGTTTCTTGTATGAGGGCAGGGTTGGGAGTTTATTTGTTATCATTTCATCGCTTACATGTGAAGTGCCCTTTGGGTATAAGTCAAGCGCATCGTTCATTAGTAGTACATTTCGCTTTATAACACTTAACTCATAAGGGATATTGGAAGTAGATGCATAAAAAAGTGAAGAGAGTTTTTCTCTGACAGAATTTTTATCATATCCGTGGATCTTTTTGCCTATAAAACGAGCTACCAGAGCAGATTTTAGAAGTCCTTGCATATCGATGATGAGATCATATTTTGGAAGGTTTTTTAGTTTTGAGACAGTTTTTTTTAGTAGTGAAAAACTTTTCTCTTTTTTGATTTTTTTGAGATTGATCGTGTGAACTTTGTGTATGAACGGATGTTCATATAAAAGCGGTGCAAAAACCTCTTCTGTAATCCAGTCGATTTTTATATCGGGATATTTTTGCTTTATAAATTGTAGTACAATTGTGGCATTAACAATATCCCCAAGAGCTGAGAGTCGCACGATAGCGATGTGATCAAGTTTCATGGGACGTATTATATCAAAACCGGCGGAATAACAAATGTCAGAGCATCACCACGACCACAACGAACAACACGAACATCATCACCATGATCATCATCACAACGTCAGCGGGAAAAATCTTTTTATAGCAATTCTTTTAAATCTTATTATCACAATAATACAAATCATCGGAGGAGTGTTTTCCGGTTCACTTGCACTTCTTAGTGACGCACTTCATAATTTTAGTGATGTTTTAACACTGATAATTGCTTATATTGCAAACTATCTTTCTCGCAAAAAAAATACGCCGAGCAAAACTTTTGGATATAAACGTGCTGAGATAATTGCTGCATTTTTCAACACATCTGTTTTGATGGCAGTTGCAGTATTCTTGATTTATGAGGCATATGAGAAACTTATGAATCCTCAAAATATTGATTCTTTGATTGTTGTATGGCTGGGAGTTGTAAGTATATTTTTAAATGCACTTGGTGTATTGTTTATAAAAGATGATGCAGATCATAATATGAATATAAAAGCAGCCTATCTACATCTCTTAACAGATATGTTAACATCCATAGCAGTAGTAGTTGGTGGATTACTCATGTACTTTTATGAAATATATTGGATTGATCCACTTGTATCAATTATCATAGCTCTGTATCTGATAATTTCTTCTTGGAGTTTGATGAAAGTGTCACTCTCTGTGTTGATGCAGTTTACACCTGAGGGAATCGAGCTTGAAGAGGTGACTCAAAAGATTATGCAGATTCAACCGCAAATTACAAACATACATCATATCCATCTTTGGCAGCTTGATGACAACAGAATACACCTAGAAGCGCATCTTGAGTTTGAAGAAAATATCACGCTTGGAGAATGTGACACAATATTAGATTCTTTAGAAGAGATTTTAAAAAAAGATTTTGGCATAACGCACACAACTTTCCAGTGTGAGTATAACCGCTGTGAGACAAAAGAGGCCATTTATGAGATCAGTTAATTTAAAAATATGATGCTATAATCGCAAAATAATTTGATATAAAAGGTATCTAATGGTTGCAGCTGATATTCAAGATTTTTCGAAGGGCAGAACAAAAGCTAGAGCTTACTTTTGTTATCTTTTTTCAAAAAATATTCCGGATAGACTTCCTTCTCTTTCACCTGAGATGATTATGCCAAGGCTTTTAAAGATCAAGGCTGACCTTGAAAACTGTGATGCTGTTTATCTTTTGGATTACAAGGGCATTCAAGTATCACCTACCTATAAAAAAGCTGAGCACAGAGATGAAGATATAGGGAAGATTCGTGCTGATCGCGCTTATTATTACCGTGCGGTTAGAGAACACAGATGTACTATAACTGATCCTTATCCGTCACTTTTGAGTTCAGAGCTTACAGTGACCGCGTCAACACCGATTTATGATGAAAAAGGTGAAATTAAATATGTAGCCTGCATAGATATGCCTTTTGATGAGGTTTTAAAAATTGCTCATCTCAATACTTTAGATACTTTTTTCAATAATTTTTTTAAAATTTCGTATGGCATCTTTGCAGTTGCTTTGATTGCGATAGCTATTCTTCTATTTTTTAAAGGGATACAAAGCTTTTTTGTCAATGAGATAACGGTAAATAATTTTGAGATTAAAAATGTGTTTGAAGCGACTATCTTACTGACTCTTTCTTTAGCAATGTTTGATCTTACCAAGACAATTATCGAAGAAGAGATAACCGGGCAGAATCAAGAGCACAATATTTCGGGAGCACATAAAACTATGGTTAAATTTTTGGGCTCTATCATCATTGCCCTTTCGATAGAAGCGCTAATGCTTGTATTTAAATTTGCTATTACAGATCCAGAAAAGCTTTTATATGCTCTGTATATTATGGGCGGAGTGAGTGTAATGATAGTGAGTTTGGCAGTATATTTAAAATCTACACAAGAGAAAAGTCAAAAATGATAGCAATCGTTGATTATAATATGGGAAATCTGGCAAGTGTAAAAAATGCTTTTGCAAAGCTCGGTGAGGATGTGACAATCGTCTCTGATCCTGAAAAATTTAAACTCTATGACAAACTGATTCTTCCGGGAGTAGGTGCATACGGCGATGCGATGGAGCATCTCAAAGAGCGTTCGATGGATGAAGCACTCAAAGAGTACGCAAAGAGTGGAAACTATATGTTTGGTATCTGTCTTGGGATGCAATTGCTTTTTGACAGCAGTGAAGAGTTTGGTCCAAATGAGGGACTAGGCCTGATCAAAGGCAAAGTGATAGAGTTTGATCAAAGCAAATTTTCTCATCCTTTAAAAGTGCCGCACATGGGATGGAACCGCATGTTTACAAAAGGGCATAAACTTTTTAATGGATTAGATGAATCTCATTATCTGTATTTTGTACACTCATTTCATGTGGTCTGTGAAAATGAATCAGACAGTATCGGTGTAACAGAGTATGGTTATGAGTTTACAAGTGCGATAGCACGAGAAAATATTCTTGGTATTCAACCACATCCTGAAAAAAGCCATAACAATGGTCTGAAAATCTTAGAAAATTTTATACAACTATAATAGGAGCAATAATTAATATGACTTTATATCCGGCAATAGATTTAAAAGATGGAAAAGCAGTTCGCCTTACTAAAGGACTGATGGACAGCGCAAAAATATACTCAAATGAACCGTGGGAACTTGTGAAAAAATTTGAAGAGATGGGAGCAACATGGGTTCATCTTGTGGATCTTAATGGTGCATTTGCAGGCGAACCAAAAAATTTAGAACAGATCATTAAGATACGTGAAAATTGCAATGTTAAGCTAGAACTCGGCGGTGGTATCCGTGATGAAAAAACAATTCAAAAGATGCTTGAAATAGGTATAGATAGAATAATACTCGGCTCGATCGCCGTTAAAAATCCGGCTTTTGTTAAAGAGATGGCAGCAAAGTATCCTATTGCTGTGGGTATTGACGCGATTGATGGCTATGTCGCAGTTGAGGGTTGGGGCGAAGTAAGCAATATGAGGGCGACTGATCTTGCACGTGAATTTGCAAATGCCGGAGTAGAAGCGATTATCTGTACAGATGTTGGCAAAGATGGGACATTAAGTGGTGTTAATGTAGAGTTTACTCTCGATATTGCAAGAGCAAGCGGGGTGAGTACAATTGCAAGCGGCGGAGTAAAAGATGCAACAGATATTGAAGCTTTAATGGCAACAAATGAGATAGATGGCGTCATCATTGGAAAGGCATACTACGAGGGTACTTTGGATTTAGAGGCCTTATTTAAAGTTAATTCAAACTAAGTTAGGCTATTATTAGTCAAAATTCTAAAAATATATAATTTATACAAAGGATTATATTTGAAATTATTAGTGGTAGATGATAGCTCGACGATGCGTCGTATAATAAAAAATACTTTGCAGCGTTTGGGTTACAAAGATATCTTAGAAGGCGAAGATGGCTTGCAAGGTTGGGGTGTCTTAAATGAAAATCCAGATATCGGAATGTTGATCACTGACTGGAATATGCCTGAGATGAACGGTTTGGAACTTGTAAAAAAAGTGCGTGCGGATGCTCGTTTTAAAGATCTTCCGATTATCATGGTTACTACAGAAGGTGGTAAAGCTGAAGTTATTACAGCCTTAAAAGCAGGTGTTAATAACTATATCGTGAAACCGTTTACTCCTCAAGTTCTTAAAGAAAAACTCGCCGCTGTTTTGGGCATTGAAGCCTAATGCAGGAATCCTACAATCAACTCGTAGTGAGAGTTTCCTCTCACTACGATCTCTTCAGTGACTTTTTAACAGATACGATTCCTGTCGGCTTTGAAGAGATCGATGAGGGCTTCATTATCCGCAGTGAAGATGAGCTTGAAACTATAGAGTGGGGCATTGAGCAGTTTAGAGAAGCTTTGCAAAAAGCATTAAATACCTCTATAGACGTTGAATGCGTATTGACTAAAGAAAAGAGTAGTGACTGGGTGAAAGAGTATCAAGATGCGATAACTCCAGTTGAAATCGAGCCATTTTATATCTATCCGACTTGGGAAGAACCAAAAGAGGATCGTATAAATATTGTTTTAGATCCTGCTTTAGCCTTTGGTACGGGACATCATCCGACAACAGCAACTTGTCTTCAAGGGATTGCTAAATATGTAAAAGATGGTGACGAAGTGATCGATGTTGGGTGTGGAAGCGGTATTTTGAGTATTGCTGCACTAAAGCTTGGTGCTATTGCAGACGCATGTGATACTGATCCTATCTCGGTTGAAAACTCTACTATCAATGCTTATGAAAATAGCGTCGCTTATCGAAATATTTGGGAAGGTTCGGCTGCAATGAGTGAAAAAACATACGATGTTACTATAGCAAATATCGTAGCTGATGTTTTAACATATATTGCAAGTGATTTGAAAAAAATTACAAAACCTGACGGCGTTTTAATCTTGTCCGGAATACTGGATAAATACGAGAATAAAGTGCTTAAGTTTTATCAAGATTGTCCATTGTTGGAGCGTATAACGCAAGATGAATGGGTAACATTAATATTAAAAAGAGGATAGTACCTAATGGGTTCTCCAGAATCAAACGATAATAAAAACAATAAAAATAATAATTTCTTCAATAAAAATCCACTTATAACTTTTGCAATTTTTTCTATTGTTATTATATTGGTTTTTAAATCACTTATAGGAGATCAGGGCGCAACTGGTTCTATGGGTTCAGCGATGGGTTCAACATCACAAAACAAGCAAGTGAGCTACTCAGAACTTAAAGAACTTATCACAGATAAGAAAGTGCAAAAAGTGGAAATTGGGCAGACTTATATCCGCGCAACTGGCAGTGCTGATGGGAAACAAATCTCTTATACAACGCGTCTGGTAGCTGGTGATGATACTTTAGTTCCTTTGTTAGATAAAGAAAATATAGATTACTCAGGATTTAGTGAATCTAACTGGTTTACGGAGATGTTTGGATGGTTGTTTCCATTCTTACTTATAATTGGTATTTGGATGTTTTTTGCTGGACGTATGCAAAAGAGTATGGGAAGTGGAATTCTTGGTATGGGAAATTCTAAAAAACTTGTTAACTCTGAAAAACCAAAAACGAAGTTTGACGATGTTGCAGGTGTTCAAGAAGCAAAAGAGGAAGTACAAGAGATTGTAGACTTTTTAAAATATCCTCAACGCTATGTTGAACTTGGTGCTAAAATCCCTAAAGGTGTTTTACTCGTAGGAAGTCCTGGAACGGGGAAAACTCTTCTTGCAAAAGCAGTTGCAGGCGAGGCAGAAGTTCCATTTTTCTCTGTGAGTGGTTCTAGCTTTATTGAGATGTTTGTGGGCGTCGGTGCTGCACGTGTTCGTGATCTCTTTGAGCAGGCAAAAAAAGATGCTCCATCTATCATCTTTATAGACGAGATCGATGCTATCGGAAAAAGTCGTGCCGCGGGTGGAATGATGGGTGGAAATGATGAGAGGGAGCAAACTCTTAATCAGCTTCTTGCAGAGATGGATGGTTTTGGTACTGATACACCTATTATTATCTTAGCGGCAACAAACCGTCCAGAGGTTTTGGATAGTGCACTTTTGCGTCCAGGGCGTTTTGATAGACAGGTTCTTGTAGACAAACCCGATTTTGAGGGGCGTATTCAGATATTAAAGGTACATGTAAAAGATGTCAAACTCTCAGATGATGTTGATCTTGAAGAGATCGCACGTATTACAGCAGGTCTTGCTGGTGCTGATTTGGCAAATATCATTAATGAGGGTGCTCTTTTAGCGGGACGTGCGAGTAAAAAAAGCGTAAGTCAAAAAGATCTTTTTGAAGCTGTTGAACGTGCGATCGCAGGACTTGCTAAAAAATCTCGTCGTATCAATCCAAAAGAGAAAAAGATTGTAGCTTACCATGAAAGTGGTCACGCGCTTCTTGCTGAGATCACAAAAGGTGCGAAAAAGGTATCGAAAGTCTCCATCGTTCCTCGTGGACTAGCAGCTCTTGGTTATACACTCAATACTCCAGAAGAAAACAAGTTTATGGCACAGCGCCATGAGCTATGGGCAGAAGTAGATGTACTTCTTGCTGGTCGTGGAGCGGAAGAAGTATTTTTAGGTGAGATATCTACAGGTGCTGGAAATGACTTGGAACGTGCGACAGATATCATAAAATCTATGGTTCAAGTGTATGGTATGACAGATGTTGCAGGTCTGATGGTGTTAGAGAAACAGCGTCAATCATTTCTTGGCGGTGGCTCTCCTGCTGCGAGAGAATTCAGTGAAAAAATGGCTGAAGATATGGATAGTTTTATTAAAATCAGTTTAAGCGAACATTATGTAGAGGTAAAGAAAAGTCTTGAAGAGTATCGTGGAGCTATTGAAAATATGGTTTCATTGCTTTATGATAAAGAAAATATCACAGGTGAAGATGTTCGTGGTATCATCGAAAAATTTGAAAGAGAAAATAAGATGGAAAGCAAACTTTCACCTGTGCATAATGAGATCGCAGATGAATTAAAAGAGGATGCTTCTATGGTAAAAAAACGTCACATTATTGAAGAAGAGAATAAAAATGACAACGAATGATACTTTTATAGTTTCAAAAGCTGGATACACTTATGTCGCGATTGCTATTGGAGCTATTTTAGTATTCACATTTTTAGATTTTACTTTTTTACGTTTTTTTAGTGTAATAGGTTTAATCGTCCTCGTATATATCTATAGAAATCCAGAGTTAGAGATCCCATATATGCAAAAGGGCGCACTATTGAGTCCAGTTGATGGAAAAATAATAGCTATCAATACTCTCGATCATGGATATGAGATCGTTATTAAATCTTCATTATTTGATATTTCCATACTTCGCGCTCCATTTTTTTCAAGTGTACGATCAATCAATCTTAGACGTGGGGCAAGGCTTTCTACAGAGATTAAAAAGGCTGCACTCTTAAATGAGAAAGTAGAACTTGTATTTGAAGACAGATATAACAATGTCGTACATGTAGAGCATATGCTAGATAACAGCATCGATGATTTGAATCTTTATCTTCATGAAGAACTCGATGTCACTCAAGGGAGAAGATACGGTGTGATGACACAGGGCAAAACAGTTATCAGCGTTCCTCTCTCATCGAGACTTTCTGTCCAGCTTGATTCACAGGTAAAAGCTGGAGAAACACTTTTGGGATACTTGTCCTAAGATGGATTCAAAAAAGAGAAGTGTAACCTATATACTTCCTAATATTTTTACAGCTTCTAGTATTTTTGCAGGAGTTGTGAGTATCATAAACTCCATCAACGGAGAGTTTACAACTGCTTCTTGGCTTATTGTATTAGCGCTTATATTTGATGGTCTAGATGGCAGAGTTGCACGACTTACAAATACATGCAGTCGTTTCGGTGTAGAATTTGATTCTTTAGCAGATTTAGTTGCATTTGGCGTTGCGCCTGCTATCTTGCTTTACATGTATGCCGGACATGAATTTGCAAGATTTGGGATAGTGACT
The DNA here is from genome assembly GCA_903885085.1 of uncultured Campylobacterales bacterium. GTDB lineage: Bacteria > Campylobacterota > Campylobacteria > Campylobacterales > Sulfurimonadaceae > Hydrocurvibacter. The sequence goes on along the minus strand of CAISHH010000074.1, from coordinate 14,217 downwards.
GCGTCATTGTTTGTAATATTTGGTGCTATACGTCTTGCCCGTTTTAATGTTATGACAGCGCAGAGTGAACCTTCTGTCTTTATTGGTGTTCCTATTCCTACTGCTGCAGTTTTTATCTCTATTTTAGTTTTATTATTTCAAAAATATGAATTTTTGCATCAGTATTTTTTTCTTTTACCTATCGCTTCAATTCTTGTTTCTTTGTTGATGGTGAGTAATATCCGATATCCAAGTTTTAAAAAGATCAGTCCATCAAAGCCTTATACTCTTCGTTTATTTATATTATTACTATGTATTGCCTTTGGTATTTTTGTCTATCCGATAGAGGGTTTTGCGTTGATTGTGACGCTTTATATATTTTATGGATTAATAAGAGCAGCTCTACATTTGAGAAAAAGAAGAATAAAAGAGTAGAGCTTTTTTATTTATGATGCTCTTTTTCAAAATAGAGATCTTCTGTATCTATATCAAATGTAAAATAGTTTGAGGCAAAGCCAACTTCACTAATTCGACTCAGCTGTATAGCTGCGCCTTTATTGTTCTTCGTCTCCATATATAAAAGTCCAAGTGCAAATCTACTCTCAAAAAACTCAGGATTTTTCATTTTGGCTAGCTCTAAAAGTGCGATGGCATTATCATGATGGCCTGCGGTTATAGAAGCAATAGCTCCAAAAAAGAGTGTTTTATCATCATTGATTTTATAATCATCGATAAGTTGGTTAAAGTTACTGTACGCTTCTTCTGCTTTTTTATTAAATAAATTTGTTAGAGCAAGGGTGTAGAGTATATCTTCAGGTGACGCTTGTGTTGTATTTAATACAGATTGAAGCTGGACTTGAAGAGGATAAAGTGTTCCCGTCATAAGTGCCTCTTGCGTATAAAGATATCTTGTGATATATGGCCCATAATAGAGATCTTCGAAGTTGAATTTTTGTTTTTTGATATAAAAAAGCATCTCTTTGGCGTACTGTTTTGTATCAGATTTTTTGAGTTTGGTATCCATATAGACAATCTGTGGAAATATATCATGAGGAAGTAAGGAACTTAACTTTTGTGCTGATTTTAATGCAATCTCATTTTTACCAAGTTTATTCGCAATGATAACGTTCATGACAAGGTAGAGCGGACGTTCTTTATAGGTGCTATGTAACCACTTGGAGCTACTTGAAAAGTTATTTTCAGTAAGATATAAAAGTGTATTATAAAGATCTTGATCTTCTCCAGAGGGCTCGTTTACAAGGTTATCTTTGAGTATGGAATTAAATTTATCATTATCAAGATGTAAAATCTGTGCACACATGATAGTGAAAATACCAGAAAGATAGTTGTTGGAGTCGAGATGGTATGATCTTTTAAAATGCTCATAAGCGTTTTGTATATCTCCCATTTGTGCATAAGTCAGAGCTAAATTGTATTGTAAGATCGAATGACGCGGTTGTATTTTTTCTAAACTTTGAAGCTGTTTATTTGCATCCCTGAGTCTAAATGAGAGTGCTTTTTTGATCGATTGTGCTATGCCGTAGTTTACCACGGATGATGCGCTGCTTTTTTCAAGGTACTCTTTTGCCGAGGAGATATCATCGATAGAGATATTTGCATTTCCTTTTTTGATGTAGCTGATCGTACTGTTCGCATTGAAGACTTTATATGGGGCAAAATAGAATATTTTTTCATAAGTCATCCATAACTCATTATCAATATTTTTTCTAAAACTTGCCTGTGCTATATCTGGATCAAAAAGCGAGTCTTTGAGCTTGACATTGATAGGGTAGGGCTTATATATCTCTAGTGGATATTTATTTGTAAGCAAATTAAGCTGTTTTGACGCTTCTTGGAGTTGTCCTGCCTTAATATTTACCAATGTTAGAGCGAGCATTTGGCGCATAATATCAGTACTCTGAGGGGCTAGATTTGATAGATATTTTTGTGCAAGGGGCAAGTCTCCTACATTGGCATAAAGGAGTCCCAAAGGAAGAAAATTTGTAGCTACTGAAGGTTTTGACAATGCATCAATAGCTTGGTAATAGTTGCCAAGAGCAGCATTAACTTTTGCTTTAAGGATCTGTCTTTGCTCTGGATATTCATCCGAGTTTGGGTGATTGAGTGCACTTAAAGCTTCAAGGTTATTTCCTTTGTAATATTGGATCAAAGCATAATAATAGGAATAAAGTGGAGAATTGATCTCATTTGGCAAAGAAGCATAGGCTAGATTGACATAGTATTTAAAACCCTCCGGTTGGTTGAGGGCTTGTGCACATACTGCAGCATTGATTGCACTTACGCAGACATTCTCATTGTTTTGTATAGCTTTTTTAAAAGTTTCAAGCGCTACTTGATATTGCTTTTCTTTGAGCTGCGCTACACCAAGGTTATATTGAGAGAGACCTTCGCTGTAAAGTGCAATCTGCTCAAAGAGATTCAGGGCTTCCTCTTTATTTCCATTTGTGTAAAGATAGTTGGCTTTGGCAATGATCTTTTCAAGTTCGCTTGATTTGAGTATTTTTTTTTGTTTGTCTTGAAGTTTGTTTTCTACAAAATTTAAGCTACTTGAATCATCTTTATGATGAGATTTTTTGTAGAGTAAAGTTACAAGGACCGTAAGAAGTACAATAACGGTGACGCCAGCTGCTGCAAATATAATAATTTTTTTCTTTTTTTTCTTTGCACTAATCTCTGCAGTTGATTCTGCTGAAAGATTTGCATCGACGGAAGTACCAAAAGCGGCATCATCATCTTGTATAATTATTATTTCTTCTTGGGCCATACTAAATCTTTTTAACCTTTACATGTAATGCGTAATTGTACCCGATATAAGCAATCGATGTGCCATAAAATGGCTTACATGTAAGAGATATCATGAGTCTACAGATGAAAAAATAATTTGAAAATGAATATAAGAAGATTATAAACGCTCTAGAGCAGAGACTAAGGCTTTATTTTTAAAGCCTTAGTGTTCTCTTTTTTAGATTGAAGAGCAATATTTGGAACTTGATATAACTGATTTTTACAGATTTCATATGTATTTCCCCCCTTGTTAGTCTTCTGTTGCAACATAATTGACGAAGCTTTATGTCAATGCCCAGAGATGCAACATTCTCTTTAAGCATTTTAAATACCACTTTTGAGCGTTTACATTTGAGTGAAGTTCTCTTTTGTGTCGCATGCATTTATTGGTCTCATAGAGGAGTGAAATTTTTAAATAAATTTCTTAGAAGAGAAGGATTTGTGAGCTTATTTTAAGATTTCAATAGAAAGGAAGGGTATTTTATCCTCTCCAAGTACGAACAGGACCTATATCAACATGTATAAATCCTGAATGAGGATAAAAACCGACGCCACCAGCATTTAAAGAAATAGCTATGCGATGAAGTTCTTCAAGGGGAATATCTTTAATATTGATATCAGCAGCTTGACCAAGCGTATGATAACTATGTTTAGCGACGCCACTTGTCTGGTGTCTTAGTTTTTCATTTGTTTGAGGTGAACGGTATCCGCATATGATCTCAAGAGGTTCATTTGAGCCAGAAAGAGTGTGAATCTGATGAAGTGTATCGATAAGCCCAAGTTCCATCGTAGTGATTTCTCCAGAGCGTCTGTCTATCATGAGTTCATTAATTTTTGCATGGGCTTCGTCTGAGTAGATGCCATTTTTGAAGTAAGTTACATCAAGACTTTCCAGTGTGTTAACATTATAAAAGTTAAGCGAGCGGGTATCGGCTGGAGTGTAAATTTCACTTGTTTGCATAGCAAAAAGATCATGCGGCGCGATCAGAGCTCCAAGACATAGAGCTCCTGAAAGTTTAAGAAATTCTCTTCTATTTTTTTCAATGTTCAAAACTGTACCACCTATTAATTCATCGTATCAAATTTCATAAAATTAATTTTTTTGATATTTTGTAATTGAAGATCATCATAACCATAGATATCATTGTAAAAATAAACTTTCTGGTTTACATCCACTCCGACAGTCATATATCGAATGAGCACGGGAAGCCTTTTTTGAAGGTCGACCCTATGTTCATCTTCAATTTCTCCACTAATGATATCTTTTTTTGGTGACAGGTAAGTTAACAACTTCTTAGGCTCACCGAGTCTGATACATCCAGAACTCAGCGCTCTGTATTCATTTTTAAACAACCCACGGCTATTGGTATCATGCATATAGATTGAATATTTATTTGGGAATATAAACTTAACTACCCCTAGAGGATTTGATTTTCCTGCATCAGCTTTGAATGTAAACGGGGCCGCTCCAGCTTCTTTGTATGGCTCCCAATCAATCTCTCGCGGATTTTGTTCGACCATCTCTCCATGAATTTGTCTGTAAACACGCATGTTATGTTTTTGTAGATATTCTAAAAGATTTTTTTTCTCTAAAATATCCTCTTTAACAATAGTTTGTGGCGCTGTCCATGTAGGGTTTATAACAGCATACGAAATTTTGCTACTGAGTATTGGCGTTGGGCGATCTTTTGTCCCTACAATGACATTCATATGAAATAATTCATCCCCTTTTTCAAGTAACTGCATTGTAAAAGCGGGAACATTGATATTGATGTAAGCATCTGTTTTGTCCATGCCAGAATTGAGCCAGCGATAGCGTTCAAGATTGAGAATAATCATCATGATCTTTTTTGAAAGAGGAACATTCATAGCCAAAATAGTTTTATTACCGATAAGACCATCCGCACTCAAATTATGACGTGATTGAAATTTTTTGACGGCAGAAATCAGTATTTTATCATCGTAAAGAGTTCCATCAGGATCTGTAATCGTATCAAGTTCTCCACTTTCTAATAAACGTTTTTTGATTAAAGGAAGGCGCTCATCTGTGCTGTTAAAAATAATGAGAGAACCAAAAGGGATTTTTACCCATTCATCATCTTTTTCTAAAGAGCGATAGTATGCAAGTGCTTTGATAAGACGTGTGTACTCTTTAAAATCTGGATTGAGAGTTTCTAAAGAACTTTTAATAGAATTCTTCTTTAAAGAATCAAAAAGACGTTTTGTTACTAGCAATGGCAACTTCGTAGGACGATCCCACTCGATTTGCTCATCAGCAATTTTACTCGTTTTAAATTTCTCCCAGTCCGTAAAACCATAATAAAGATCTTCTGCCATAGTAATATAAGCATCGGTCAATAAGAGATCAATGGTGTTCATGAGAGCAATCTTTTTTTCATCACTAGAAAATGTACCATTTTCTAGTAAATCACGATCAGAAGCGAGCTCATTTTGGTGATATTTTTCAGGGTTTAGTCCGTAGTGCAAGGAATCATCTATTGATGCAAGCAGATCAAGGGCTTGAGGTGAATACTGTAATTTTGAATCAAACCATGCAAAATTTTGAAGATGTTTGCAGTATTGGGTATAAAATTTTTGTGTTAGGAGAGAATTATTGAGAGTAGAAAAAAAGTTTGTTTTTTTGTATAGAACAAGGCTATTGCAAACAGCGTATTGTTTGATACTTGTTTGATTAATTTCAGCAGGAGGAGTAGCAGAAGAACTGACCTGATCAGAAGTTAAAGCTTCTTCGGACTGGGCATGTAAAGAGAAAAAAACGAGTACTAAAAAAAATATTTTGATGATCATAAGGGAACAGTCTTTACAGTTAAAAATTAATGGATTATAACATATAAAGAGCTGCTTTGACTTACAAAGTTGCCACTTTCGGCGCTAAAACCCATAATTCAACTTTTTCAGTATCTCGTAAATCTGTACGTTTTGTGTTTTTCGACGATGCTTTGACGCCGCGTCTAAGGTGCAATACTTTTGTAAAACGCTTGTTCTTTTGCAGTTCTTCTATTATTGGATGTGTGCTCTCTTCATCCACTATTTGTGCTAGATTTGAAAATATCAGAACTATTTTTCCATCACTTGCAAGATGCTTTTGTGCTTGGTCAAAAAATCTTATAAAGAGATCATCTTCATAATAGATCGCTTTATCGATTCCCTCTTCGAGTTGATGTTTTGCCCTCATCCAAGGCGGATTGAAAACAATCAAATCAGCTTTTACATCGCAATTTTCAAATAAATCACCATGATGAAGTGTTATCTTATTTTCGTAACCCAAGCGTTTGCATTCCTGCTTCACACCAATAATTGCATTTTTATTTGTGTCAGTTACAAAGATGTTCTCAAAGCCGTTTTGGATGAGCTGAAAGGATAAAACACCACTTCCTACACCGATATCAATGGCATTTTCTTTTGCACCTTCGTACTTCTTTAACCATTGGTCAAAGAGCTCTAAGTGATCAAATCGTGTTGGGAAATATGTTCCATAAAAGGGGTGAAGCGTTACATGTAAAGGTTTAATCTCGATCCCCTTTTGATACCACTGCCACGAGCTATTGAGCCCTTGAACTTCAACAAACGAAAGATAGAACTCTGAGATTTCTGGATATAACAACTCCAACCAGCCAATATCAGGAGATTTTTTAATAGCTAATTTATTATCTTTTACTTTGAGTAATAATCTATGAGAAATCTCTCTAAAAGCAGAACGATAATCACGTTGTCCTTGAAAACTTGTATCCTTACATGTAAGTAAAAGATTTTTTTTAAGCTCCGCTAAAAGCGTTAAACCATTGCTGAAAACTCCCTCAACGAGAATATATTTTCCCTCTATCATCTGCTCAATTACAGCCGCCATACCCATTTTGCGATGGAATCTGATAACTTCATTTTCTGGTGATATGATGTTTGGTCTATCTGGCTGGAGAGATTGTAAATTTGTATTCATGTCATTACCCTTATCTTATGTCGCAGTTTAATGCATTTAGGCTTTGTTTTAGGTTGATTTTGCGAGTTGAGATATAATTAAGCTTTAGATATGAAGATTTTTCACAAAGAAGTAAAAATGCAAAATAGTTATAAAAGAGTTGATGCTCATCTTTCAAGTTTGGGTTATTGTTCAAGAAGTGAGGCTAAAAAATTTTTAAAAATGTTTCAGGTTTGTGAGAATGGAGTGAGACTTTTTGATGCAGATAAAAAGGTCTATCATAACGATGTAACTATTGATGAAAAACTCCTTGACCCTGAGTCCTTAACTCTTTTAATGCACAAGCCAAGCGGTGTGATTTGTTCTCATGATGATATCGGAGTGCTTATATACTCTTTATTACCAGAGCGATACACAAGAAGAAATCCGAAAATTGCTACTATTGGCAGGCTTGATGGCGACACTACGGGCGCCATCTTACTTACAGATGACGGCATGCTCAATCATCGGCTTACAAGCCCAAAAAGCGATGTTTCAAAACTTTATGAAGTAACACTAGCTGAGCCTTTGCGAGGAGATGAAGAAGAGATATTTGCAAGTGGAATTCTCCTTTTAAAAGGTGAAAAAAAACCACTACTTCCTGCAAATATGAAAATAATTACAAGCACCCTTGTTCATTTAGAGATTAACGAGGGGAAATATCATCAAGTAAAACGGATGTTTGGCGCTGTGGGCAACAAAGTAGTTGCTCTGCATAGAATACGTTTTGGAGAGTATAGCGTCGAGAACCTTGGCGTGGGGGAATATGAAATTTTAAGTTTATAAAAATAAAAAAAGGCGGCTACGAAGATATTTTATAGCATTTTAAACTTGACACTACTTAGATCAATATTACGATTATCTACAATATTTGCTAAAGATGAAGTGGATTGAAGTCCAAAATTACTGGTGTTCATATCACAAAATATGGTTTGAGACTATTGCAAAAGCATAAAGAAAGTATACAAAATATAATAACACAGAATTTACAAGATGAAAAAGGTAAAACATTATTAGGACTTGTTTACTATGCTATGCAAGTAAATCCAAAATATGTGAAGTATAAAAGATTACTCGAAAAATATAATAAATTGCAAAAACCTATTTTAAAACACTCAAAAAATAGGCAGCAAATAGGCAGTTAAATCTGCCTATCCATATTAAAATCCTCTAATCTTTACTTACATGTAAGCTTTTAAAGCCACGGGAATATTGATAGTTCCATCCTCATTTTGGAAGTTTTCCATAATGGCTACCATTGTTCTACCTACTGCTAAAGAGGAGCCGTTGAGCGTATGTACAAGTGTATTTGCTTTACCATCTTTAAAACGGATTTTCGCGCGACGAGCTTGAAAATCTCTTGTATTTGAAACAGAAGAGATCTCTCTATAAGTCGCTTGCCCTGGTAACCAAACTTCTAAATCCACAGTTTTAGCAGCTCCAAAACCAAGATCGCCTGTACATAAAGTCACAAGTCTGTGTGGAAGCTCTAGAGCCGTTAAAAGATCAGAAGCACAGCTGAGCATCTCATCAAACATTTTATCGCTCTCATCTGGTTTTGAGATCACTACGAGTTCGACTTTGTGAAACTGGTGTTGGCGGATGATTCCACGCACATCGCGTCCCGCACTTCCTGCTTCTTTTCTAAAACATGCGGTGTGCGCTGTCATCTTTATAGGAAGCTCATCTGAGGTGATGATCTCATCTTGGTAGAGATTTGTAAGAGGTACTTCAGATGTTGGAATGAGGTAGAGTTCTTCGCCATCGATTTTATACAGATCTTCCTCAAATTTTGGAAGCTGTCCTGTACCTTCAAGTGCGGCACGATTGACGATCTGAGGAACGCTTACTTCGTTAAATCCACGTTTTTCGTTGAAATCAAGCATAAAGTTTATAAGTGCACGTTCTAACTTTGCACCCTGACCGTTAATGACGCTAAATCTGCTTTTAGCAAGTTTTACACCGCGTTCAAAGTCGATCCAGCCATTTTGTTCTGCGAGTTCCCAATGTTCTTTTGGCGCAAATGTAAATTCGCGAGGCGTTAAAACTTTTCTCAGTTCCACATTGCTATTTTCATCTTCGCCATCTGGAACATTTTCATCTGGAAGATTTGGAACAGCCATTGCACGAGTTATAAGTGCCTCTTCCGCTTCTCTTTGGACATCTAAAAGTTCACTGACTTTTATCTTGTTGGCATCCACTTTAGATTTTAGTTCAGTGACATCTTTTTTCTCTCGCATGTAGGCACCAAAGAGTTTACTCATCTCATTTTGAGCTGCTTGAGCTGCTTCATAAGCAATTTTTGCCTCTTTAAGCGCTTCGTTTTTAGCTTGTAAGTCAGCGAGTAACTCTTCTTCAACACCCTTGCGTTTGAGTTGTGTTGAAACATTTTCAAAATCTTTTTGCAGTAGTTTTAAATCAATCATTTTTTTCCTTACATGGTAGCTATTTTAGTTTTTATATCAGTATATCTCTGGCAATTTCAAATTGGTTTGCCGTCATGAGGTGGATTTTCGGATGGATCTCTTTGATAGAATCAAACAGCTCTTTGCTCAGCTCAAATCCCACTTTATACTCTTCTTCAGGTGATATCTCATTTGCACGTCTGAGTTTTTCTATCCAGATATCTGGCACATCGATTCCTGGAACATGCGAAGCCAAAAATTGAGCAGTACGAAGTTTTGTGATAGGAAAGACACCTAAGATCAAAGTGGAGTCGGCTTCATTTATGCCAGACTCTTTTTTCGCAGTTTCCATCAGTTCTAAAAGAAGTTTTGTGTTTTCGATGTCATAAACGGGTTGAGTGATGATACCAAGTGCGCCCTTGGCTATTTTCTTTTGCATCTTTTTTTGCAGAGTCTTTGGATTTTTAGCGTAAGAATTCACGACACTAAAAGGATAAATCGTCTCAGGTTTAACAGTGAAAGGTTTTCCAGCGTAATCGATAGAAGAGTTAAAACAAGCGATAATATCCAAGAGTAGAGTGCTGTCACCCTCAAAAACACCTTTTACATGTGGCTGGTCTGAGAGTTTTGCGGGATCACCTGTGAGAGCGAGTATAGCTCTTATATCAACATCATTTGCCCCAAGAAGGTCAGATTGCAGAGCGATGATATTTCTATCTCTCATGCTCATCGTAGCGATCACGGGTTTGCCAAATCTATCTTGAAGCATCTTTGCCGCAAAAAGTGCATTGTATTTTAGCTTTGCAAGGGGATTGTCTGTTGTGGAAAATCCATCGATGAGTTTATCCAGACCAAGAGAGTCTAACTTTTCTATGACATTTGAAAACTTCGGAGAGTGCCCCGGCGTGGTTTCAAGTGTGATGTAGCTAGAGTTTTTAAGTTTATTTAAAAGTTGCGTAAACAAATAGATTCCTAACATTGTATAATTGCGTAATTATAACTAAAGTGAGTAGAATTTATGAAGTTAGCTGTATTTGATTTTGATTCGACATTGATGGATGGAGAAACGATAGATTTTTTTGCAAAAGAACTCGGTATCGGCGAGAGAGTTTCGCTTATTACCGAGCGTGCTATGAACGGAGAGATAGACTTTTTTGAAAGCCTTCAGGAGAGAGTTTCTCTTTTAAAAGGACTTCCATACAAAAAAGTCGAAGAGATCAGTCACTCTTTGCCATACATGAATGGAGCAATCGAGACGATTAAAGAGCTAAAAGCGCGAGGAATGAGTGTTGTTTGTTTCAGCGGCGGTTTTAGAACTGCGACGACTTATGCAAAAGATATTTTAGGTTATGACGCCGATTTTTCAAATGCTTTGCATCACAAAGATGGGCTTCTTACGGGGCTTGTCGGTGGAGATATGATGTTTAATTTCTCTAAGGGTGATATGCTCATCCGCCTTCAAAATCTCCTACATGTAAGCGAAGATGAAACGATGGTTGTAGGTGATGGCGCAAATGATCTCTCTATGTTTGCTCATGCAGGCACACGTGTTGCGTTTTGTGCAAAAGAGATACTTAAAAAAGAGGCGACGATTATCGTAGAAACAAAAGATTTGACACAAATCTTAGAAAAAATATAAGGAAAAAAATGTTAGAAAATTCAGTATGGAAACAGTATCACAAAGATATTACAATGAGAGAAGTTTTAAGTAAGTTTTATGCGATTGACGCGGCGCTTCTTATAGATGATGAGCAAGCGCTTTATGCACTTTTAAAAAGAAAACTAACAAAAAAAGAGTTAAGACTTTTTACGATGGACAGTGCGAATGTGAGTGATGGCGAGATGATGAGTTATTTTGAAGTTGATACACAAACATTGACTGAGATGAAAGAAAAACTCTATAAAAAAATGCGCCAAGATAAACTTCGTTATCCTATAAGAATGAAGCAATTTAGCCAAACGCAATATACATACGAGTGAAAAGGTGCAGATTAGAAATCTGCGCTAAAACCTACTCCGATATTATACCCTTCGAGACCACGCGATCTTACTGTACTGGCTTCTATAAAAAATCTTTTAGCAAATTTAGGCGTCTCTGGTGTATAGAGATATGTAATGATTCCAAATGTTTCGTAATTGTCAAACTCCACACTTTTTTGGATATCTCCACCAAGATAGTTACTGTTAAAGTATCCTTCAAGAGTGATATATTTTTCATCTAATTTATAGAGTTTCGGAGTTTCAGCACCCACGGTAAATGTTGTAACGCTTGACTGCGTTGAAAAAGATCTGAGTGAATTGACATCTATACTACTTTTGGTCTGGTAAAGCTTGTATCCCCCTGAAATATAGGGTTTGAAATCATAGATTATTGGTCTATACTCTCCAAGAGCGAAAAATTTGTAAGTAATATTTTCATTATAGTTTTTGTTAAAAAGATTTCCAACAGCACTGTCGACACTATCTTTATTTGTTGTGACATTATTACCAGAACGGGAATAGATAACCTCCATACCACCTAAAATAGATGCACTTTTACTAAAGTTATAGCGTACTCCTCCTCCAAGACCGATGGTATAGGTCCTAAGATCACTGTTGTAGTCAAGCACTGTACCATTATAAGGTGTTGCGGAGTTTGTAATATAGGATCTGCTGTAACCTGCATTGCCTACTAAAAAGTAGTTGTAATCATGTGTGGATTTAAAATGATAAGTAAAGGGAAGATGGTAGACATCTATGCTCGCGCCAATGTTACTAAAACGGTAAGTGCCCGAAGTGACAGCATCTTGAGATGTAAAAATGAGTATTGCATTGATATTTGCAAGATGGCTATCTTTAACTACTTCCTCTGGCGTTTTTGCAAAAAGATGAGTTGCAAAAACAAAAGAGCAGAGGAGAAAAAAACGAAGCATAAAATTATTTTTTCATATACGCTTTAATGATTTCTTGGCGTTCAAGAGGACGATCTCCGCCATTTTGACCTGACGTTGCAACGACATTTAATTTTTTCAAAGCATCCATAGAACCGATAACGTGTCCAAAGATCGTATAGCCACCATTGAGAAATCCTGCACGTGCTGTTGTGATGAAAAACTGACTTCCGTTTGTATTTGGACCAGCATTTGCCATTGCTAAAACACCTGCATCATCAAAAGCATATCCTGGTTTAAACTCATCAGCAAAAGGTTTATGCCAGATAGATTCGCCACCGCGTCCTGTTTCTGTCGGATCACCACCTTGAACCATAAAATTGCGGATGATTCTATGAAAAGCGATGTGGTTATAGTAGCCGTCTTTGATATGCTTAGCAAAGTTTTCAACGGCTTTTGGTGCTGCATTTGGATAGAGTTCAAGCTCTATTTTTCCTTGAGTTGTTTCTAGTACTACAACAGGATTTGCCGCAAAAAGAAACGTAAATCCCATAACTAACATCACTATGATTTTATTCATATTTGTATTCTCCATTTTTTTGCGTATTATAGCAAAGAAGTTATACAATCAAAAAATTTACTTTAACTACTCTTTCTCTTCAAACTCTAAACACACCGAGTTGATGCAGTATCTTAGTCCCGTAGGCTCTGGTCCATCTGCAAAGACATGTCCAAGATGGGCATCACATTTCGAACATCTCACTTCTACGCGTAACATACCAAATGATTTGTCCTTAATCTCTGTGATGGCTTCCTCTTCAATACTCTCATAAAAACTTGGCCAGCCCGTTCCTGAATCAAATTTTGTTTCACTGTCAAAGAGTTTTTCTCCACAGCAGACACAGGTATAGATTCCATCGCCTTTAAAGTTATAATACTCTCCGCTAAAAGGAGCTTCTGTTCCATGTTCTCTACATACGCTATAGGCTTCAGAGGAGAGCTGTGCCTGCCATTCTTTATCTGTTTTTTTGATCTTATCCATATGAATATTCCGTTTCTAATGTAATCTTGAGCGTATAGTACAAATGTTTTCTTGTTCGTTCTTGAAAATATAAAACTAGGTCAATTTTATTTTATATTTTTAGGATTTGAAGAAAGAAAAAATGAAGAAATTTTAAAAATTATAGTGTAAAAAAAAGAGAAAAGATATTAAAAAGAGAAGAAGCACGCCTCTCAAATTGAGAGACGTAAGATAAATTATTTACCTTCAGAAACGCGGTCTTTAAGACCTTTTCCAGCTTTAAATTTAGGAACAACTTTATCTTGAGTTGTATAAGTTTTATCAGTTCCAGGAACTTTACCACTTTTCCCTTTTTGCAGTGCAGCACCAAAACTACCAAATCCAACTAGAGATACATCTTCCTTAGCAACTAACGCTTCTGTTACAGCTTCAGTAAAAGCTTTGATAGCATTTTCTGCTTCAACTTTAGTTTTGTAATTACCATTTTTTTGAACTAATTCAACGAATTGTGCTTTATTCATAAATACACCCTTGATTTATTTGAAGATTGCGATACACCATAAATTGCCTCAAAGTAAGTATTGAAGGCACTTGCAAGTGATTCAGCTAGCTGTACTTTATAATTTATTTGCTTAAATTTTTCTTCTTTTTTGCATAATTGGTCAAAAATAGTGATAATTTGTCTAATTTAAGAGTGTTTTTGAGTGAACGAGTCATTACTTTTGCCTTGAAATGGCTTTTGTCGATGAGTAAAAACGATGCAAGATATGCACTTATTGAATATTTTGTTTTATCCGAATGGATTGCATTAAACACCTCTTCTAAGCCGTTTCTTTCTTTTTCAGTCAATGTATTCATCTAATTATCTCCCAGTTTATTTATCTTTCTGACAACTCTGATTATTTCATCATCCTCTAAATATCCAAGCATCTGTATCACTGCTTTTGAAGCTTGCGGCTTTGTGTTTCCAAGGCGCCAATCTTGATAAGTTCTCATAGGAATGCCAAGTTGTTGTGACATCTCTTTTTGAGAAATTTTTTTACCATTATTGCGCGCTTCAACAGCATTGTGAAGGATATTAAATATATCGACGATTTCCATAGCGATATAATACTGTTTAAAGCTTAAATTATACGTTAAATAAAATAAAATATTATAAAT
>CAISHH010000073.1 GCA_903885085.1 uncultured Campylobacterales bacterium | reverse complement strand
TCACACCTCAAAAAGCTCATAAAACTACATCAGGGATTGGTTAAAAAAAGGAAGGTAAAACTGATAGATGAATTTTTGGATCAATATAATAAAAAACGATAATTCAGCCTCTCGTTTTTTTCATTACGCCAAATCCGCTAAAACAAGCACTTAAATACCCGACAACACTTTGATCATCCTGCGTCGTATCAGCACTTGTGCGATAATCGAGTAACTCTACATGTAAGCCTTTTCTCTTTGCACTTTGCATCATCGCTTCTACACCTATTTTTCCACAAGCTTCACACCCTTGATAGAGCTCTTGTATGTCAAGTGTTTTGAGGGCATCTGAGCAGATTGAGTCTAACTTATTTGCTTCTTGTAAAGTATGAAAATGGCTGAGATCCGTGCTGATAATGATACCTGCATGATCTTTTTCAAGTACAAAATCGATAATTTTTGAGATCTCTTTTGGATCTACTTCTCCATAAACAATCTCTAAAATTTTCACATCTTTCATGTAATATTTTACAAAGGGAAATTGTACTTCTGTACTGTGTTCGTGGTGCGCATCTTGGAGGCAGTGCAGTGAAAAGTTTTGTTTTAATTCAGTAGCAAGTTCTTTTGAACTTGGTAAATTTCCAAAGGGGGTTGCATAACTTTCAAATTCACATAAACTTGCTCCATAAAATCCAACTCTGTGTGAAGGTCCGATGATGACTAGTGTATGTAGGTTGCTTTGTTGTAGTATTCTGTACGCGACATTGGCTGTATATCCTGAGTAGATGTATCCTGCATGCGGCACTATAATGGCTCTAGAATGGATTTGTGGAAGTTGAAATTGTTCATCATAGAGTTTTGTAAAATGATCAAAATACCTTTTTATCTCACTACTCTCTGCAGAATAAAAGCTTCCGGCAACACTCATTTCTCTTTTCATAACCATACTCCTTTTATCTCAGATCCACAATTTGTGCATCTGTTATTTTCAATACCTATGATATGTGCTTGGTAACCGTTTCTCTCAACGATTTTTACCTTACATGTAGGACAATACGTATTACTATCATTGAGAACATTTCCAAGATAAATATAATTGATGCCATGTTGATGGGCTATCTCACGTGCGCGAGTAAGTGTTGATAAGGGTGTGCTTGGAGTTTCTTGCATTTTATAATCAGGATGGAAAGCGCTGAAATGCCAAGGGATCTCTTTGCCGAGTTTGGTTGCTATAAATTCTGCCATCTGCTTTATCTCTTCATCTGAGTCATTGACACCTGAAATGAGCAGGGTAGTTATCTCAAGCCAGATATCACTTTTTGCAAACTCTATAAGTGACTCTAAAACGCCATCAAGATTAGTCTTGAGAACTTTTTTATAATACTCATGCGAGAAGCTTTTAAGATCAATATTTGCCGCATCGACCCATGAAGGCATATCTTCTAACACTTCGTGAGATTCATATCCGCTAGAAACAAACACATTTTTAATTCCCTTCGCTTTGGCTAAAACGCCTATATCTTTTGCGTATGGATACCAGATTGTAGGTTCATTATAGGTGTAGCTGATACTTTGACACTCATATTTTAGAGCAAGATCTACGATCTCTTGGGGTGTAATAGTCACACTCTCATCAACGATAGAAGTTTGAGAGATGGAATAGTTTTGACAAAATGGACATCTGAAGTTACAGCCGACGGTGCCAAGTGAAAGAGATTTGCTATTTGGCATAAAATGATAGAGTGGTTTTTTCTCTATCGGATCTACATGTAAAGCACTTGGATGTCCGTAAGTCTTGTTTGCAAGATGTGAATCGACATTGTAGTTAATACCACAGATCCCGTGTCCATCTTTTTTGAGGGTGCAGTAATGTTTACATAAGAGGCAGACGATATGCTCATCATCTTTATATTGGGAGTATTGCATCAAATTTCTCCTGCATTGCATCAACGGTATAGGTGTAGATGGCCGGATGTTCTTTGTAGATAGAGGGATTGGCTCCTGCTTTGTAGCTTAGATGTTCTAAAAACTGAACAGGTTGGGGCAATTGCTCCCAAACCTGTGGCAAAAAAGTCCCTCGATAAACTCCTTCGTTTAGGATTAGTCCATCTATATGTGGTCTTATTTTTGTTAGAAGATCATCAAAATTATCATATTCTAAAATTTTTGGAGTGGAGAGAACTGATACTTCAAGATCAAGATGGGAAAATTCGCTTACATGTAAGGGTGAAAATCTTGGATCATGAAAAGCCGCAGATACAGCATTGCTGATAATATCATCGATCAAGGATCTATGGGCGATGATGGAACCTATGCATCCGCGAAGCGTTTTATCATAATCGAGCGTTACAAATGTCGCAGCCTCTTGCTCAAGATAAGGATATTTTTGTATTAGCATCGCTTTATCAATCTGATATTTGGGATCAAAGCTGTGAAGAATCGCTGTTTTAGCAATGCGGAGTAAAAGAGAATCAAGCATATTCATCCTTTTAAAAAAGTCTGTAACAATTGTATGCTTATTGTTATTTACAAGAGTTTAATTTTATAGAGTTTCTTGAGTAGTAGATTTAACCTGTTAGGACTTAAAACATCCGTTTTGAATCTTAGAGGAGGAGAGGGAAAAGTTAAAAATACTACTCAAAAAACCCTATCACTTTTCTCCCGCATTTTGGAGATGCAGGTAGCTTAGGGGGTTGTAGGGACAAATGTCCCTGCCACATTACGGGCTTTGCTCGTTATGTGTTAAATATCAGTTAGATAGCTTCGTCATCCGTTTCACCTGTACGAATACGGATGATCTTGTCTATGTCACTGATAAAGATCTTGCCATCGCCGATCTTTCCAGTTCTAGCTGCATTGATGATAGCGTTGCTAACAGCGTCAACTTGATCATCTGCTACAACCATCTCCATTTTTACTTTTGGTAGAAAATCTACCACATACTCAGCACCGCGATATAACTCGCTGTGCCCTTTTTGACGACCGTAACCTTTTACTTCGCTAACCGTCATACCTGTGATGCCTATCTCAGCCAAGGCATCTTTTACATCTTCAAGTTTAAATGGTTTGATAACCGCTTCTAATTTTTTCATCTGTAATCCTTATATTATAGGTTTAAGCCACGTTCACCGTGTACTGCTTCATCAAGACCGACTGCTTCTGTTTCTTCATCAACACGTCCGCCACCTGTTAGTGCTGAAGCTATGAAGTAAACTACTACAGTTGCGATAAGTGTATACGCAGCAACAACTGCTGCAGATTCAAGTTGTACACCAATCTGTCCTAGTCTATCACCTGTAGCTTTAAGTGGACCATCCCATAGAAGGTCTTTATCATTAAGTGCAAAGATACCTGTTGCAACAGCGCCCCATAGACCGCCAAGGAAGTGGATACCAAAAGCATCTAAGCTATCGTCATATTTGAAGATCTTTTTGAGTGTTGCCACACCAAAGAATCCAACTACTGAACCACCGATACCAATCATCATAGCACCGCTAACATCTACAAATCCTGCCGCTGGAGTAATCGCTACAAGACCTGCAACAACACCTGAAGCCGCACCTAAAAGAGTAGGTTTTTTGAACACTGTCCATTCTATCACTAACCAAGTAACAGCAGCTACCGCAGTTGCAACAGTTGTTGTAAGAGCCGCTAAACCAGCGATTGTACTCGCACCAAATGCAGATCCTGCATTAAATCCATACCATCCAAACCATAGTAATGCTGCACCTAGTGCTGTAAGCATAACACTCATTGGTTTCATTGCGATCATCGGGTAACCAGTTCTTTTACCGATAAGAATAGCAAGTACTAAACCAGCAAGACCACCGTTCATGTGAACAACTGTTCCACCTGCAAAATCAAGTGCACCCAGTTTCATTAAATATCCGCCACCCCAAACCATGTGAGCAATCGGTCCATAAACCGCAGCTGTCCAAATAGCTGCAAAGATAACCCAAGTAGAGAACTTCATACGTTCTATCACAGAACCACTTGCGATTGCTACTGTAATAGCGGCAAATGTTCCTTGGAAGAAAACAAATACATACTGAGGATAGAAACCTACAGTTGTCAAATCTGACCATTTGATTCCATCAAGCATCACATTTGCGAAACCACCCATGAAATTGTTCATATCGCCTGTAGCTGTTCCAAATGCAAGTGAGTAACCCGCAATTATCCAAACAATAAAAGCAACTGAAAAACCTACAAATACCATTGCATAAGTATTAAGAATGTTTTTCGAGCGAGTCATACCGCCGTAAAATAGAGCAAGACCAGCTGGTGTCATGAGAAGTACCAAAGCACTTGCCATAATCATCCACGCTGTGTTTCCTGTATCAATCTTTGGAGCGTCAGCTCCAAAAGCAAGAGCGGGTAAGAGCAATGAAATTGCCAAAAGCCATTTTTTCATCTAAATTTCCTTTTTACTCAACGAATGAGCGAATTAATTTTGTGAGAAAAGTATATCACTTGACTGCACTATAGAAATCAGTTTAATGATTAAAATTTAATCAGTTGAAAAAAGACTGCTAATTTCTTATTATGTAGGAATACTTAGTGATATTGAAGTGACATCCTTGTAAAAATGCGACTATGAAACTAAAACAATTACAACTAAAAACAGATTATTTAAACTTCGATGAGGAGTTTTTTCATAAAGTTGCACCGACTCCGCTCAAAAAACCATTCTTAATATCGGCGAATGAGGCGCTGGCAGAGTGCTTACATATAAGCAAAGAGGAACTGCAAAGTGAAGAGTTTATTGACCTAATAAATGGAACACTAAAGTTAGAAGGAAGTGAGCCCTTTGCGATGTGTTACGCAGGGCATCAGTTTGGATATTATGTGCCACGACTTGGAGATGGCAGAGCGATCAATCTTGGAGAGCTTGATGGTTGGCATTTACAACTCAAAGGTTCAGGACTTACGCGCTACTCAAGACAGGGTGATGGACGCGCAGTTCTTCGCTCTTCTATCCGAGAATATTTGATGAGCGAGGCGATGCATGCTTTGGGAGTACCTACAAGCAGAGCACTCGGTCTTATCGGAAGTGATGAGAATGTGGCTCGTGAGAGATGGGAAAAGGGTGCTATCGTATTACGTGCTTCAAAGAGTTGGGTACGTTTTGGAAGTTTTGAATATTTTTACTATAAAAAAAAGTATGACAAACTCCAGCTGTTGGCTGATTATGTTTTAAAACAGAGTTACAGTGAATTTGTCGGACGTGAAAATTGCTATCTTCTAATGTTTGAAGAGATCGTAAAACGTACTGCGGAATTGATGGCTCACTGGCAGAGTGTCGGTTTTTCGCATGGTGTTATGAATACGGACAATATGTCTATCGCCGGACTTACTATTGATTACGGTCCTTACTCATTTTTAGATGACTATGATTTTGATTTTATCTGTAATCATACGGACGCAGAGGGTCGTTACAGTTTTGGAAATCAGCCAAATATTGGGTATTGGAATCTGATGATGCTTTTAACTGCACTCTCTCCTTTGATAAATAGTGACAAAGGCAAAGAAATTTTGGAAACTTATAGTACATTTTTTGTACAAAAATATCACGCGCTGATGTGTGCAAAACTTGGATTGGATTCGAGCAAAGAGTATTCAAAACTGATACAGTGGCTTTTAAATATTATGCAAAATGATGCAGTTGATTACACACTTTTTTATAGAACACTTGGAGAATATGAAACAAGAGATGAGATAACACAACTTTTCATATCAAGAACTCGTATAAATGAGTGGCTTGATGTATACGAAAAAGAGCTCCCATCTAAAGAAACAATGCAAAAGGCCAACCCAAGATATGTGCTCAAAAACTATATGCTTCAAGAAGCGATAGAAAAAGCGCAAGACGGAGATTTTTCTTTAGTTAATGAACTCTTACATGTAGCGCAAAATCCTTTTGATGAGCATCCAGAGTTGACACGATATACAAAGGCGACTCCGCATCAATTTAAGGCCTTGAAACTAAGTTGTTCCTCGTAAATATTTCACTCTGCCTAGTTTTGCAATATTAAGCGTAGTTACGCTAAAATGGGCGAAAATTATTTCTAGGCATTATTGATGAACGATTTATTAGATAACAGTCAAATCAAAAACATAAATATAGAAGACACATTACAGAGCAGCTATCTTGACTACTCGATGAGTGTTATTATTGGACGTGCACTTCCTGATGTTCGCGATGGTCTTAAACCTGTTCATAGACGTATTCTTTATGCGATGGATAAACTTAACCTCTCCGCTGGTGCAAAGTATAAAAAATCTGCGCGTATCGTTGGTGATGTTATCGGTCAGTACCACCCACACGGTGATACAGCGGTTTATGATGCCCTTGTTCGTATGGCTCAGCCTTTTTCTATGAGTATGCCGCTTGTTGATGGACAAGGAAACTTCGGTTCAATCGATGGTGACAACGCCGCAGCAATGCGTTATACGGAAGCTCGTATGACAAAATATGCCGGAGAATTACTTAAAGATTTAGAGAAAAATACGGTCAATATGATCGATAACTACGATGGAACGACTCAAGAGCCTGACGTTCTTCCAACACGTGTTCCAAACCTTCTTATCAACGGTTCAAGCGGGATCGCAGTTGGTATGGCTACTAACATTCCTCCACACAATCCAAGAGAGATCATTGGCGGTCTTAAACTCTTGCTAGAAAATCCTGATTGTGAATTGTATGAATTGATGGAATACATCAAAGCACCAGATTTTCCAACAGGTGGAACGATCTTTGGAAAAAAAGGGATTATGGATGCGTATGAGACTGGACGCGGTCGTATTAAAGTTCGTGCTAAAACTCACATAGAGAAAAAAGCAAACAAAGACGTTATCGTGATTGATGAACTTCCTTACCAAGTTAATAAAGCGCGTCTTATCGAGACTATCGCAAATCTTGTAAAAGACAAAATGCTTGATGGTATTTCAGAGATTCGTGATGAATCTGACCGTGATGGTATCCGCGTTGTAATTGAGCTCAAACGTGATGCTATGAGCGAAATCGTCCTTAACAACCTTTATAAATCTACAAATATGCAAACGACATTTGGTATTATCATGCTCTCTATTTTGAACCAAGAACCTCGTATTTTCGGAATCAAAGAGATATTGAAACATTTTATCAATCACCGTAAAACAGTTATCATCCGTAGAACTATTTTCGACCTAGAAAAAGCAAAAGCGCGTGCGCATATCTTAGAAGGGCTTATAAAAGCTATCAATATCATTGACGATGTTATCCGCGTTATTCGTGCTTCTAAGAGTGAAGAGGAAGCAAGAGATAACTTGGTGAGCGAATTTGATTTTTCTGAAATTCAAGCTTCAAGTATTGTGGCTATGAGACTCGGACGTTTAACAGGTCTTGAGATTGAAAAAATCGAGAATGAACTTCGTGAACTAACCATTCTGATTGAATACCTAGAGTCTATTCTAAAAAGTGAGGCAGTGCTTCATGGTATCATCAAAGATGAGCTTGATGAGGTTTATGAACTCTATTCTATAGAGCGTCGTACAGAGATCGAAGATGATTATGATGATATTGATATCGAAGATTTAATTCCTAACGAGCCGATGGTTGTTACGATCACTCACCGTGGATATATAAAACGTGTTCCTCTAGCGCAGTATGAGAAACAGCGTCGTGGCGGAAAAGGTAAAACAGCTGTTACGATTTATGAAGATGACTTTATAGAAAAATTCTTTACATGTAACACGCATGATACTTTACTGTTCATAACAGACCGTGGTCAACTTCACTGGTTGAAAGTGTATAAGATCCCTGAGGGAAGTCGTACGGCAAAAGGTAAAGCGGTTGTTAACCTGTTGAACCTTGTTGCTGATGAAAACATCCGTTCTATCCTTCCAACAACAGATTTCAGTGAAGATAAATCACTTACATTCTTTACGGAAAAAGGTATTGTAAAACGTACAAATCTATCAGAATTCTCAAATATCAGAAGTAACGGAGTGAGAGCTATCGTTCTTGATGATGACGATGCTTTAATCGTTGCTAAGATAGCAACAAAAGAGACAAAATATCTTTTTATTGTAACGCAAAAAGCACAGTGTATCAAGTTTGATATAGAAAAAACTCGTGAACAAGGGCGTTCAACTCGCGGTGTTAGAGGTATCAAATTTAAAATAGATAGCGATAAAGTTGTTGATGCAAATGTGATAGACAACGATGAGCAAGAGATTTTAATGGTGAGTGAAAAAGGTATCGGTAAACGAACTGATGCTGGAGAATACCGCCTTACTAATCGTGGTGGTTCTGGTGTAATTGCAATGAAACTCAACCAAAAAACAGGTATCAATGTAGTTGGATGTCTTATGGTTGATGAGAACATGGATATGATGGCGCTTACTGTAGGTGGTAAAATGATTCGTGTTGATATGCAGACGATCTCAAAATCTTCAAGAAATACAAGTGGTGTTTATATCATCAAAGGTGATGATGTAGCAAGTATTTCACGCTGTCCAAAAGAGGAAGAGGATGAAGAGTTTGAAGGCGAAGAGAGTGGAACTTTAGAATTGGAATAGTTTATGCTTAAACTGTTTCAACTAACTTGCTTTTAAGGATAAATGTAATGAAATATTCTCTCGTTTTAGCGGCACTACTGATGTCAGTTTCAGTGTACGCAAATGATGTACACTGTACAAAAGGAGTAGATGCTAATCGCACTACTACATGTATGAAAGCTCCTGTTGATCCTAATGATGTGATAAGAGATAATGTACTTGTAAATGAAATTTCTCCAACGCATGAAATCCGTATCAGCGTTGTTGGTGAAGGTGTTTCTCCACTCAATACATCATCACCAGCACAAGCATATGCACTAGCAAAACGTGCAGCTATTGCTGATGGATACCGCCAGATTGCTGAAAAAGTAAAAGGTGTAAGAGTAGAGGGACAAGACACAATCAATAATATGATGATGCAACGTTCGACTGTACGTACATCTGTAGATGCTACGATCCGTAATGCAAATGTGGTTGAAACAAGCTTTAAAGAGGGTCTGTGCGAAGTAGAGATGGAAATAGTACTTTCTTACGCTCAATTTGCGCGTTAATATTCTGCTTTAGCTATCTTAGCGGTGACGAGTATATTATCTCTTATCGCTACGCTGTCGAAGATGCGACACTCTTAAATGACAGTTTGGATATATCCAAAACGATGACTCCTTGTAGGGGGCATCATGTGGGTTCTCCTCTTTATCTTCCTTTATCAAATGATACCAAAGATCTCAAAAAAATAATTTTATCTCATGATGACGAATTCTTTACATATATCAACACACTCAGTTTACATGTAAGAAATTTTGATTCACTTTCCAATGGTATGAGTAGTTCACTCACCACCGTCACCCTCAAGCCCACTTGCTTTACAGTCGAGTTTAATGATAATTTAGTTAAAATAGCCCCTTTTAAAGAGTAGTTTCAAACATTGAAAAAGTGAGGTTTATGATGAAAATTGCCATCGTTGAAGATGATATCAATATGCGTAAATCTTTAGAGATAGCAATGGATGAGTATAAAGAGTTTGAGATAAAAACTTTTAAAAATCCAAAAGATGCTCTTAGGGCACTTGATGAGAGTTTTGAGCTTATTATTACAGATATCAATATGCCTGGAATGGATGGAATTGAGTTTGTAAAAGCTTTAAATGGCAAATATGAAGTGATCATTATGACCGGTAATGCAACACTGCAAAGAGCTATAGAATCTATTCAGCTTGGAGTCAAGGATTTTTTACTTAAACCCTTTGAAATAGATACTTTGATCAAAGCTATTAAGCGCGCCGATGAAGTTTCAAAAGTGGTAAAAAAAACTGGAATCATTGGAAAATCAACTGCACCAAACGCTTTTTTAGCAAGCTCTGAAGCACTGACTCGTATTTTATCCATCACCGATAAAGCAGCAAAAACAGATGCGACGATACTTCTTTTAGGTGAGAGCGGCGTAGGCAAAGAGGTGTTCGCAAAATATATTCATGAAAACTCTTTAAGAGCTAAAAAAGAGTTTATCGCTATCAATATGGCGGCAATTCCAGATAACTTAATTGAGAGTGAACTTTTTGGATATGAGAAGGGTGCTTTTACGGATGCAACTGAAGCGAAAGCTGGGCATTTTGAAAATGCCAACGGCGGAACACTTTTTTTAGATGAAATCGCTGAGATGCCTTATGGTGTTCAAGCAAAGATTCTTCGCGCTTTGCAAGAAAAAGAGGTCAGACGCCTTGGTTCTTCCAAATCTATTAAGATAGATATTCGTATAATATCGGCGACAAATGCCAACTTAAATGATAAGATAAAAAATGGTGAGTTTAGAGAAGATCTTTACTACCGTCTAAATACGATCCCTTTAAATATTCCGCCTTTGAGAGAGCGAAGAGAAGAGGTGTTGCCAATAGCACACAATATTCTTGTTCAAAGCTGTCAGGAATATGGATTTGCCCAAAAAGCATTTTCAAAAGACGCGCAGCAACAACTTTTTGA
This sequence comes from uncultured Campylobacterales bacterium, assembly GCA_903885085.1. Classification (GTDB taxonomy): domain Bacteria; phylum Campylobacterota; class Campylobacteria; order Campylobacterales; family Sulfurimonadaceae; genus Hydrocurvibacter. The sequence goes on along the minus strand of CAISHH010000073.1, from coordinate 6,457 downwards.
CTATGGCTGGCCGGGAAATATTAGAGAGCTTATCTCTGTTGTACAAAGAGCGGTTATACTAAGCGATGGCGATGAGATAACCCCTGAATCTCTTTTTTTAGAGAGTCGTGGATTACGATAAATTAAATTATTTTGGAGAGAAAAATATGAGTAAATATAATGTTGCAGTTGTAGGCGCAAATGGTGCTGTTGGAGAAGAAATTTTAAGAGTTTTAGAAGAGATCGATTTTCCTTTGGCAAAGCTCGTTCCTTTGGCAAGTGCAAGAAGCCTTGGCAAAAGTGTTGAATTTAACGGCAAAGATCTTGCGATCAAAGAGCTTACTGAAACTATTTTTGAAGAAGAAAATATTCAGATAGCACTTTTTAGTGCCGGCGGAAATGTTTCTGCAAAATTTGCTCCTTTTGCTGTAAAAGCTGGCGCAGTTGTTGTGGATAACACAAGTCACTTTAGAATGGACAAAGATGTTCCTCTTGTTGTTCCTGAAGTAAATCCTGAAGATATCGCGCTTTGGGAAAAAACAGGGGTTATCGCAAATCCTAACTGTTCAACAATTCAAATGGTTCAAGCATTGAAGCCTTTAGATGATGCTTATGGACTCAAACGCGTTGATGTTGCAACATATCAAGCAACTTCAGGCGCAGGTAAATCCGCGATGGAAGAGTTAGTCAACCAGATGCAATCATTTTTTGCATTCAAACTTGATGAAGCGGAGCATACAAAGTTTCCTCACCAGATAGCTCTCAATGTCATTCCTCAGATCGATTCATTTACTGAGAATGGATACACAAAAGAGGAACTCAAAATGGTCAATGAAACAACAAAGATCATGCACAAAAATATTGCTTTAAGTGCGACTTGTGTTCGTGTACCGACTCTTCGTGGACATGCAGAATCACTTACTTTGACATTTGAAAATAAAGTTCAAGCAGACGCAGCAAGAGAGATTCTTGCAAAAGCTCCAAATATTGTTGTTTTAGATACTCCGAGTGAGAGTGTTTATCCGATGCCGATTTTGAGTATGGATCAAAATGAAACTTTTGTCGGACGTATTAGAAACGATCTTTTTGATGAAAATATGCTTCACATGTTTATAGTAGCGGACAATTTAAGAGTAGGTGCGGCTACAAATGCAGTGCGCATAGCCCAAAAATGGGTAGAGATGCAAGAGGCGAAATAATGTTAGAAAAAATATTTGAAAGCGGTTTATGGAGTACGAGATTTATCATCCTTCTTGCCGTTATTTTTGGTCTTGTCGGGGCTGGAGTTCTTTTCGCGGTAGCGAGTTTTGATGTTTATGATACGGCAGAAAAAGTTTTTTGGACTTACTATAACCATGAGCATGTAGAAAGCTTTCATGAAGATGTTGTCGGTGGTATTATTGGCGCTGTGGATCTTTATCTTATCGGCGTTGTGATGCTTTTGTTTTCGTTTGGTTTGTATGAGCTCTTTATCTCTGATATTGATGTTGCAAAAGAGGATGATGGAGACAACAAGATACTTGCTATCCACTCACTTGATCAGCTGAAAGATAAGATTTCTAAAGTTATTGTAATGGTTTTGGTTGTTACCTTTTTTCAAAGAGTTGGACATACTGAGTATCATGGAGCATTAGAGATGTTATATCTTGCACTTTCAGTTACGGCGATAAGTGTAGGCTTATACTTTCTAAGTAAAGTCGGACATCACGATTAAAAATTGATCGAATAAAATTAAGGACATATTTATGAATAAAATATTTGTAGACGCGTGTTTTGGAAAAGAGACACCTTACACTCCTGTATGGATGATGAGACAAGCTGGTCGTTATTTGCCAGAATATATGGAAGTCCGCGCGCAAGCAGGTGACTTTTTAAACCTTTGTCATGATCCGAAAAAAGCGTGTGAAGTATCTCTTCAGCCTGTGGATATTGTCGGTGTAGATGCTGCGATACTTTTTAGTGATATCTTAGTTATTCCAGATGAGATGGGAATGGATCTTTCTTTTGTAAAAGGTGAGGGCCCGAAATTTTCTGATCCCGTGAGAGATGAAGCAGATTTAGACAGACTCATCGGCGGAGAAGCAGCTGCTTCAAAACTAACTTATGTATATGATACAATCAAGCTTATCAAAGAGCAGTTGGCTGAAGATAAAGCGCTTATCGGTTTTACGGGTGCGCCTTGGACGTTAGCGACTTATATGATAGAAGGAGAGGGAACAAAAACGTACAATATCTGTAAAAAGATGATGTACTCAAACCCTGAATTACTTCATAAAATCCTTGCAAAAGTGACTGAAGTTGTGAAGCTTTATATGGAAAAACAGATTCAAGCAGGGATCGATGTTGTTCAGATATTTGACTCTTGGGCAGCAGCTATTGAGCCTTCAAAATATGATGAATTTTCTTGGAAATATATGGTCGAGATCGCTGATTATCTCAAAGGAAAATATCCACATATTCCAATCATCATGTTCCCAAAAGGTGTTCCTGCATTTTTAGATAAAGTGTATGGAAACTTTGATGTTTTTGGTGTGGACTGGTCAACGCCGATGGCATTTGCAAAAGATAAGCTAGGTGATAAATATGTCCTTCAAGGAAATATGGAACCATGTCGTCTTTACTCAAAAGAATCAACGACTGAGTGTGTAGAAGCACTTCAAGAGATCATGGGCGGAAAACGTCATATCTTTAACTTGGGCCATGGAATTTTACCTGATGTCCCTGTTGAAAATGCGAAACACTTTATTAATGAATGTCATAGAGTAAGTGGAAAATAAAACCATCTTTGGGCCGATCCATTCGAGACGGTTTGGAAACTCCCTTGGCATCGATCTCTCAAGCGCGATAAAGCAGTGTAATTTTGACTGTCTTTATTGTGAGCTCTCCCCCTCAGCAACAGTTGATCATCAAGTAATCGTAACCGATGTGCAGACTATTATCAACGATCTGAAATTTGCACTTAGAGAACACAAAAATATCGATGTCATTACTCTTACTGCAAATGGAGAACCGACACTTTATCCCTATCTTGATGAACTTATCGATGAAATTCAAAAGATAAAAGAAGATAAAGAGATTCTTATCCTTACAAATAGTGCAACACTTATAGATCAAAAAGTTTTCCATACACTTTTAAAACTTGATCAAGTAAAACTTTCTTTGGACGCAGTAACGCTAGAAGTTTTCAAAAAGATAGATAGGCCACATATTGGTATCGATATAGAGATGCTTACATGTAAGGTATTGGAGTTCTCACAAAAATTTACTGGCAAGCTGTATATCGAAGTGCTTTTTGTTTATGGATTGAATGATACCGTAGACGAGGTCAAAGCGATCAATGAAGTCTTAAAAAAACTTTCGCATGTAGAACGCATCGATATAGGTACCATAGATCGTCCACCAGCGTATCCTGTGCAAGGAATATGTTATGGTGAACTCTTTGAGCTTTCAAAGCTTTTTGATCCCTCCTTGCCTATCCATATCGCTTCACGTACACATGCGGAGAGTTGTCAAAGCCCTTATAGTGATGAAGAGATCTTAAATACGCTTGATAAACGTCCTTTGACTTATGAAGATATAGAACTTCTCTTTGATAAAGAGAGTCAAAAAAGATTAAAAAACCTGCTTGAGAATGAAAATATAGTTATTAATAAGGTCGGAAATCTTGAGTTTTTGATTTTATCGAAGAATGTAGAAAGAAAACGTCGCAAATCTTGACAATTAAGTTTGTTTTTCCTATAATTGCGGCTCATAAATATTCCGAATTAGCTCAGCGGTAGAGTAGGTGACTGTTAATCACTTGGCCACTGGTTCGAATCCAGTATTCGGAGCCACTTTTTTATTTATGGCCAATTAGCTCAGTCGGTAGAGCAAGTGACTGAAAATCACTGTGTCCTTGGTTCGATTCCGAGATTGGCCACCACCTAAACTCTTCTCATTTTAACTTTGCAAATTCTAAATATAAGCGAAATTTTCACTTAAAATTAACTAGCTGACTTTTTACTCAGTTCACTGAAAAATACTTTATATGAAATTCTAAATCATAATGAGATCGTAAGTATCTTAAGAGTCTTTCAAGAGGAACTATTTAATACTGTTAAGAGGATGGACGTTGATTACATGCAAGGGTATTATATTGGACTACCTGCTTCACAGCTCGTTTAAAAGGTCAGTGAAAAAATCTCACTCTATATCCGTTTAGTGGATATAGACGGAGACATTTGTGTTTTTCATGCGTAGTTTGAGCCACTCTTCGATTTGATTGCGTTCTTTTTTACTCAAGCGTTTACGAGTTTCACCATTGAGGATAAGTTTCGTTTCACTTTTGTTGTTATCTTTTGCTTCTAAATCATAGCCTTGAGATAAGAAAACATTTTTAATATTTGGAAACAGAGTTTCGAGTTCTTGTGGAACTTCTTTAAAGTTTTCACGGCTTGTAGAAAGCTTCTGAATTTGTGTTTTGAGTGTTAAGATTTGCTTATCTTTATTGTCAATTGCGACTTGAGAATTTTTATAGAGCTCTGTCACGATATCTGCTTTAAGAGTTGAAACATTGAGTGTTTCTCTCTCACCATTTTGGTAGACTTTTAAAATAGTATTTTTAAGACCAGCATTATTAAGACGAGCACTAATGTTGTTAAGTTCATTTTTTGGAATATGATCTCCGATAAGAAATACTTTAAGCACACGCGTTTTTGTATCGATTTTTACTTGAGCAACATTGGTATTTTTAAAGTTCATTTGTGCATTGATAAAAGATGTTGCTTGTGCTTTAAAAACTTCTTCACCGACAAGTTGATATGCCAAATAAGAACTTGGTAAGATCGTAGCAATAACAATTATCATGATATAGCGTTGTGCTCGTTTGGCAATATCGGGATCGACATATTTTTTCTTTGTGACACTAAATGCGCGTACGACTAAAAAAGCTGAAAGCGCGATAAAGACAAAGTTAATCGTATAAAGATAAAAAGCTCCAAAAAAGTAGCTCCAATGACCTGTAGCAAGTCCAAATCCAGCAGTACAAAGAGGTGGCATCAAAGCAGTTGCGATAGCAACCCCAGGGATAACATTACTTATCTCTTTTCTAGTTGCACCGACGATGCCAGCGAGTCCACCAAAAAAGCCTATAAGTACGTCCCATGCTGTCGGTGTCGTTCGCGCTAAGAGTTCAGACTGCGCGGTATCAAGAGGCGAGATTAAAAAATAAAGAGTAGAGGTTAAAAGGGCGATGAGTGTAGCAATAGCAAGGTTTTTGAAAGCAGTACGAATCAAAACAAAATCGTTAATCCCAGCTCCATAGCCGATTCCCATAATCGGTCCCATCAGTGGAGAGATCAACATGGCACCAATGATAACGGCAGTGGAGTTGACATTAAGTCCCACAGACGCCACAAAAATGGCAAACATCAAAATCCAGAGATTGCTCCCGTGCATACCAATATTGCCACGAATACGGTCATCTATGACACTGTCTTCGGCTTTGTCTTCAGTGAGGCTAAGTCTTGCATGTAGAATCTCTCTGGCATTAAGCCAAAAACGATGTTCTTGTATATTACTCATAGATTAACATTTGATTACTTTAGCTTTTAGGAGTCGTTCATTTGAGATAGAGATCTCTTGTCCCTCATCTGTACCGATAATTGTTTTTACACTTCCTATATACAAAACTGTTCCGATGATACCATCAACTTCAACTCTGTCTTCTGGTTCGTACATATCACGAACATACGCTCCAGCAATAAACTGAGCAGAAACGCCTCTTGTTCCAAGTCCAAGTGAAAGAGCCAAAGATGCAGCGATGGCAACAAGAAAGATTTCAGCAGCAATATTTAAAAGCTCCGTATCGATGCCAAGCTGTCCAATAGCAAGAGAGATAGAGATAATTGCGATAACACCATAAGCTGTTTTTCCAAGAGGGGCAGCATAATCAATATTCATCCCTTTTGCACCATTGATGATCACATTTTTTGCAATATTGGCAATGTAAAAACCAAAAAGGAGTACAAGAAGTGAAGCAAATACATTTGGTAGATAGAGTAAGATCACTTTTAACGAGTCTGCCATAACATTGAGATGAAGCATTTCCGCCGCTGACATAACAAAAGTTATCATTAAAATATAAAACGAAAGTTTAGAGAAGAACACTGCAAAGCTAAGTTTTTCTGTAATATTGAAAAACTTGAGGAATCCACTCTGTGCTACGATCTGTTCAAGACGTGTTTTTTCAATAAAACGCAGTACAAGATATGCAACAGTTTTTGCTATAAAATAGCCTATGATCAAGGTCACGAGTGCGGCTGCAATGTTTGGTAGCTCTGAAGTGAGTTTGTTACTTAGTATCGTCAGAGGATCCATAAGTGCGATCGAAAAAGCTTGAGTGAGTTCATCCATGAGTAATCCTTTTTATTATGGCATGAGTCTGCCATTATCTTTTTTGATAGTATACATATTTATTTGAGTATGTGCAGTAATTATA